>NZ_CATVYQ010000002.1:0-82895 GCF_958348295.1 uncultured Holdemanella sp. | reverse complement strand
TAACTCAATATGGCGTCCCAGATAGGAGTCGAACCTACGACCTTTCGCTTAGGAGCTGACCCTGTATTTTGTCCGCTTGATATTGTGAAGTGTTAATTGTGCCGTAAATACGGCATTTTTAGCACTTTTTTGATTCTTCATTTTTGTCCGTTTTGTGCTAATAAATAGGTTCGAATGATGGTTCGGATGACGTCATCCGAACCCCTCTAATTAGCAAAATATTAGCAAAAAAGTTCGAATTAGCACAGGTCGGTCGAACACTTTTCCCCCATTTTTGGGTGCCCCCGACATGCATTCGAACCCTATGGCACAGGGCCCGAAAAAATTTGGCGTCCCCGACAGAATCCGAACCGTTCGGATGCTCTCTTGAATGCCTACTAGACTCAAAATACAGTATTTACATAGTCTAAACACCTGACTATGAAGAAAGATTATTACAGTTTTGATGAATAAAGCTTACTATGCTATAGTTTCTTTAAAGAAACTCTTTATTAAAATCATTCAAATATAAAAAGATTGGAGAAAACATGAACAATGAAATTATTAAATTTGTAAATGGTGATTTACAGCTGGATGTTACAGTATCACCAGATAATGAAACAGTATGGTTAAATCGTAATCAACTTGCACAATTATTTGACAGAGACGTTAAAACCATTGGTAAGCATATTAACAATGCTTTAAAAGAAGAATTAGATGATTCAACTGTCGCAAAATTTGCGACAGTTCAAACTGAAGGAAACAGAAAAATACAAAGATCTATTGAATACTATAATTTGGATATGATTATTTCCGTGGGATATCGTGTGAAATCTCAAAATGGTGTTATCTTTCGAAAATGGGCCACTTCTATATTAAAAGACTACATGATGAAGGGATATGCAATAAATGAAAAAAGGATTGAGGTACTAAATAAAACTGTTTCAATTCAATCCAGAATGTTAGCTTCTACTTTAGGTATTGAGGAAAAAGAAGTTTTGAATGTCATTGAAGCCTATTCAAATGCACTATCATTACTTGATGATTATGATCATGGGTGTATTTCTAAACCAAAAGGTAAAGACTCTATTTACCAATTAACCTATGAAGAGTGCAGAACTCTTATTGATTCTATGAAATATGGTGGATTTTCTGATGTATTTGGTGTTGAAAAAGAACCAGGCAAATTGAATGGAATTATTGCAGCTGTATATCAAAATGTATTTGGACAAGAAGCCTATCCAAGCATTGAAGAAAAGGCAGCTAATCTACTGTACTTTCTAGTCAAAGATCATCCTTTTGTAGATGGATGCAAACGAATTGGCGCTTCCATTTTTCTTGAATTTTTGAATAAGAATCAACATTTAATCATTGATGGAAAACAAATCATTTCAGATAGCGCCTTAGTTGCTATTACATTAATGATTGCCGAATCTAGACCAGAGGAAAAAGAAACAATGGTCAAGCTAGTTATGAATTTCTTAAAAGCTTAATCTATGCTCTTTATTCCCTGCTCCTTTTACATAGCCAACAAATGGTTGGTTGTGGGAAAGGAGTTTTTTTATGTGTAAATGTAAAGTAATCGCAGTCACGAATCAAAAAGGTGGCGTTGGTAAAACAACAACAACAGAGAATGTAGCAATTGGTTTATCTCGACAGGGATTTGATGTATTAATTGTAGATTTTGATCCACAGGGTGATTTAACAAGTTGTTTAGGTTGGAAAAACAATGATGCACTCGAACATTCTGTATCTTCTATGCTAGATGATTATATAAATGACAATGATATTGATTATGATTCTTTGATTTTGCATCATGAAGAAGATGTAGATCTGATTCCGGCAAACATTGAATTGGCCGATTTTGAAATGCGTTTAGTCAGTGTCATTAACCGAGAACAGACATTAAGTAATTGTATTGAACCATTAAGAGATAAATACGATTACATCTTTATTGATTGTCCACCTTCTCTTGGTATGCTTACCGTCAATGCGTTGTCTGCTGCAGATGAAGTATTAATACCAGTACAAACACAGTATTTACCAGCTAAAGGAATGACGAAATTGTTACAGACGGTCACTAAAGTGCAGCGTAAGATCAATAGTAATTTGAAGATTACAGGAATTGTAATGACACTTGCAGATCTAAATACCAACATTACCAAAAGCACGATTGATACGATACGAGAAAGCTTTGGAAAGAACATCCGTGTATTTGATACGATCATTCCAAAAGCTACGAAAGCCAGTGAAGCATCTATTTCCGGTAAAAGTATCTATGCATATGCCAAAGATTCAAAAGTGGCTGTTGCTTATGATAATCTGACAAAAGAATTGATAAAAAATCCAAAAGTAAAACATAAAGATGAAATGAGTCTTTAGGAGAATTGAAATGAAAAACAATCATGTGGAATTATTTGGAACTTTGACAAGAGATATTGAAGTATCCAAGAATGGAAAAGGAAATAATTTTGTAAAGTTCTCTTTAGCTTGTTTAAGAGATGGAAAGAAACCATGGACAGATTATATTAACTGTATTGCCTTTGGTGATATGGCAGATGATATCTGTAAGCATGGTGATAAAGATACAGGATTTTGTATTGTTGGAAATCTTCGTACAAGCTCTTATGAAAAAGATGGTAAAAAACAGTATTCAACCAATGTCGTTGTTGAGTCTTTTGAATTGTTAAATGACTAGAATTAAACGATGTCCCTATTGTCATGGTGCAGCACATTTGTTGATTGACTGGGACAGTAAACGAATCAATGGCTATTATGGTCAATATGTTACATGTACTTTGTGTTCTGCCAGGGCACAGACTAGACAAACTTCTGATCAAGCTATTGATGAATGGAACAATCAAGCAATGAAAAGCACGATACAACTTACTCTATTTTAAAGGAGGTGGCACATTTGCCAAAACTAGATTTAGGATTGCCTAGCTATGATTCCCTTTTTTCTACGGAAGAAGAAAGACAAGAAGCTAATAGCGAAAAAGTAATGGCGATTCCTATAGATAAGATTACAGATTTTAAAGAACATCCCTTCCATGTCACGATGGATGAGGATATGGCAAAGCTTATTGATTCGATTAAAGAAAACGATATGCTGATGCCTGCATTAGTTCGTCCCAAAAAAGATGGAACGTATGAAATGATTTCCGGTCACAGGCGTAAATTTGCCTTGTCACAGCTAGGAAAAAAGGAAATGAATGTAATTATCCGTGATTTGGATGATGACCAGGCAACAATCTTAATGGTCGACTCCAATATTCAACGAGAAAACATTTATCCTAGCGAACGTGGTTATGCCTACAAAATGCGATTGGAAGCCATGAAACATCAAGGAAAACGAATTGAAGAAATACCAGATGATGAATTAGGAATTGAATATAAGACAACTTCGGGTCAAGTTGGCCCGAAGTCAGATGAAGAAAATCGTTCTGATTATGCATTGGCTGAGCAAGTTGGAATTAGCAGGAAACAAATTCAACGATTTATTCGCTTAACCTATCTGATTGAACCATTACAGGAAATGGTAGATGGACGACATGAAAATGAAATCAAGATTGCATTTAATCCGGCTGTTGAACTTTCATATTTAACAGAATCCGAACAGTATGATTTAGCCAATGCGATTGTTGAAAATCAAAGGACACCGTCACTTGCTCAATGTCAGGAATTCAAGCGGTTGAGTCATGATGGCAAGCTAACTACAGAATTCATTGAAGATACTTTATCGGAAGAAAAACCAAATCAAAGAGAAAAGTTATCTTTTCAAATGAAGGAAATCGATAAATATTTTCCCAAGGACTTCACACCAGGCAAGAAAAAGGATCTTATGATTCACTTGCTAGAAAACTGGGCAAAGAAAAGATCACGAGAACAAGAACGGTAGTTGAATGTGCAACTGCTTTTTTTCTACTTGTGATTGTTTCCAAACTGTTGGAGGGGCAGTTTGTCTTTGCATCAGGACGTGTGACTGTGACCTCCCCTAAAACCCCTCCTACCTACCGAAAGAATCTTTATTACCTACCGAAAAAGAAAAAATGTTGTTATTGAGTAAGTAGTAGAAATATTTGTATCTAGGTAATTATTTAGAAGAACTTGTATTTTAAAGATAGTAGAAATTATCAGTGAATATAATTGGAGGTTAAGTCAATGAAGACAAAGTTAATTGCGTTCTGTGTTTCAAGTGTACTTATTGGTACTGGAATTGTTTTCAACATGAACCAGGATGTATCTGTTCCAACAGTGGAAAAGTTTATGGAAGATACTTCTTTAAGTGTTAGTAAACATGAAGCTATAGTTAGTGAACATGAAAATGTTGGCAAAGATGAGAAAACAGGCGCTGGAGATACAATGAAGAAACCTGAATCCAAGGAAGAAAAACAGAAAGAAAAAGTTACGGGCAAAAGTGAATTCAAAACAACAAGTGTTTCTTCGGAAGGTAAAAGGCAAAATTCCAAGAAAGAAAGTTCTACTAAGAGTTCTTCTGGTTCAGACCAAAAATCTTCAACTTCAAACAGTTCCAATACATCAGATAAATCAAAAAAAGATGTTGTAAGTCAACCTATTGAAAAGCCTACTGAATCCAAACAAGAACCTGTAGTAGAATCTACACCTACTCCAGAACTAGCAAGGCCATGTTATGCTTGTCCTGGTGGAGTCAATCCAGATGTAAGTTGTGATGTGATTATGGATACGAACTTTTACTATGCAACTTATAGTTCACAGGCTGAAGCAGAGGTGGGCGGAATGTATTACCTGGATGAAGTAATGTACATCGGTGATATTGAAATTACAAACTATTCTGTTCAACCAGTATATCGAAATGATCACAGCATTGCTTATTATGGATTAAATCTTTGGAGCAATGGAAGTTTGATTCAATAAAAAAGGTTTATAAGAAAACTCATTTAAATTGTATCTTATTAGTAAAAATGATATATTATAAATGAAGAGTCGGTATGGAGACTATAAACCCATACCATTGGTCGGAACAAAGACCTAAAACTTGTTCCAGTGCAGAGAAAACTGCTAAACATCTTAAAAGGCGAGCAATCGCCTTTTAATTTTAGAAAGAGAGAATTGTATGAATAATATTTCATTTAAACAAAGGGTATGTCAATCAATAATTGATCAATCAAAAATATATAAAAAAATCTTTATTGATCGGCAATACCTAATTTGTTCGAAATGTTTTACGAATCGCAAATACTATATTTTAGTTGCAAACAAGGATAACTACTTGCATTTAGTAGGCGTTCATACAACTCTAACTCCTTCTGAATTTTTTGAAAAATGTTTTAATGATACTCTTACTGAAAATGATTTTGATTTTTCAAAAAAGAATCAAAGTGAAAAAAGTGTAAAAGGTTCGGTTAGAAGAAAAATATCAGCTTTAGAAAACATAAATAATTTTTTTGCACAAGAGCTATATATCGAAGAAGGGTTTCGCAAAAATAAAGTCAGTTGTGTAATTGCTACATCGGACAATAAAATAACAATTGGTTTTTCTGAAGGAATTTATTCAAGACCCAAAACACTTCTTAAAGGTAATATGCTTAATATGAGTACCAATCAAATTGACTTAATACTATCTAAAGAAAAAAAGGATAAAACATTTAATAAAATAGAATATGGAAATGAGCAAATATTATCTTATTATCATAAAGATATTTATCACTTGATATCAAAAAACTTAATCTAAATGAAATACATTATTTTAGCGAGGAAAAATTCTCGCTTTTTTGTTGCAACAACCTAAATGAAAGGAAAAAGAAGATGAAAAATATATTAAAGAAAGGCAGCAAGTTCTTTCTTTCTGCACTAGTGATATTGAATTCATTTATGAATATAATCACAGTACATGCAGAAGAAACTACTACAGAAAATGATTTAGATACAATTACAGAATTAGGCTATTTGGAAGATGTATTTCCTGATCAAATCATAAATGAAAATGATACGATGATGACCGATACAACTTCCTGTGGGACACGATATGCCATGATTTATATCGAAAACCAGTACGGATTTGATTATATCTCACATTTATATGTTGGTGATAAAACCGTATTTTGTATTGAGCCGATGCAATTGTTTATAGCTGGTAATGATTATGTTCCAGATAGTGCCAAATGGGATGAACTAAGTGAAAGCCAAAGACAAGCTATTTGGGAAATCAATTATTATGGTTATTCTTATCCAGGACATGAAAGTGAAAACTATTATGTAGCTACTCAAATCATGATCTGGCAAGTTGTTACTGGCAATTGGTATCAACCGTACTATATGGATGGAACGACAACATATGATATTTCAAATGAAATGAATGAAATTAACAACTTAAGAAGTACACCTCAAGGAAGACCTTCATTCAATAACCAAACAATCAAAATGGGACTAAATACTCCAGTTACTTTAACAGATTCAAAAGGAACATTAAGCAATTATTCTATTACAAGTGGAAATGGTGTTAATGCTTCTGTAAATGGAAATGATTTAACGGTATCCATCACTTCAGAAAACTATGATAAAACACTTACCTTCTCAAGAAACTTTGGAGCAAGAGACGTCAATATTATTTATGGAAGTGGAGGTTATCAGCGTGTTATTTATCTGGCAAGCAGAAGAGATCCTTCTCCTAATTTCAAATTAAATTTTGAATTGCTATATGCTGATATCGAAGTTGAAAAGCAAGATGCAGAAACTGGAACATCTACGCAAGGTGATGCAACTTTCAATGGAGCAACATTTGCCATCAAAGATTCAAGTGGAAATACTTTAGAAACAATTACGACAAATGGTTCAAAAGCTAAATCTAAAAAATATCCAGTGGGAACAACTTTGAATGTATGTGAGGTCACTTCTCCAGAAGGATATTTAACAAACAGTTCTTGTAATAGTGTTGAACTCAAATATTCAGGTAATAATACTCCTTCAACTTTTTCTACAACAATCAAAGATCAGGTTATTAAAGGTCGTATTGAAATTGCCAAGACAATCGATAAAGAGAAATATGGATTATTCCAGTCGAATGTTCAAAAGCCTGGTAAAGGATTTAAGTTTGATATTATCCTAAAATCAAGTGGCAAAGTTGTATCTACACTAACAACGGATGAAGATGGTCGAGCAATCAGTGATTATCTTCCTTATGGAACATATATCGTCAAAGAACATGAAACAACTGGCTATGATATTTTAAAACCATTTGAAGTAAAGATTGATAAAGATCAAAAGACCTATTTTTACAATATCTATAACGATACAATCAAAGCCGAATTAACCATCTATAAAACGGACAGTGAAACAGGTAAACGTATTCCTGCTGCTGGTGTTGAATTCAAAATCAAAGATGCAGATGGAAACTATGTAACTCAGACTGTGACATATCCTAAAAAATATACAACAGATGTATTTAAAACCGATGAGGATGGTTCTGTTCACTTACCTGCTCCTTTAAAATATGGAGAATATAAATTGGTTGAAATCAAAGCACCACATGGTTACGTATTAAAAGATACGGAAATTCCAATCAATGTAGATGGATCAAGTACAGAAATTTTTATGAACTTTGACAACAAAACACAAAAAGGACAGGTCTATGTTGAAAAGAGTGGTGAAATGTTGTCAGGAGCTAAAGAATCCGAAACAGATTATGGAACACTTTATTCACCAGTCTATAAAGAAAAATATCTATCTGGTGTTACGTATGAAATCACAGCACGTGAAGATATCGTTACTCCAGAAGGAACAGTATGGTTCCACAAAGGAGATGTTGTAGATACATTTACTACAGGTGATGGTGTTACAACTTCATCATTGCTTCAGTTAGGTAAATATTCTATTAAAGAAACCACAACACAGACTGGATATGTATTAGATGAAAACAGCTATAACTTTGATATTGAATATGCGGGTCAGATGATCGATGTAGTCGAAATCAAACAGTCTTATGTCAACGAAAGACAAAAGTTGGATTTACAGATCACTAAGACATTTGAAGATGAAGATAAAGAAGCCTACAAAGATGTTGTCTTTGGTGTTTATTCTAAAAAGGATATTACTGTAGATGATAAAGTCATCATTCCTGCTGATGGACTAGTTGGCACATTAACGATTGATAAAGATGGTAAAAATGTTGAACATTTAGATCTTCCTACAGGTGATTATTACGTTAAAGAACTTGAAACAAATGTAGGCTTTAAATTAGATGAAGAAAAACATGATTTCACATTCAACTATGATGAAGATACAACAAAATCAACTGTTATCGTTCCTATGGAATTGCACAATGAAAAACGTCGTATTGAACTAGATGTCAACAAGGTGGATAAAGATCATCATGATCATTTCTTAAATGGAGCCATTTTTGAAGTCTATGATAAGACAGCTAAATCTTTTGTCACTACCCTTGCATCTGGTCAGTTAATGATCGTTGGTGATGATGCTAATGAAGAATACGAAATCTCTAAGGATGAAGATTTCAAAAAGATCATCAAGACAGTTAAAACGGATGAAAATAAACAAATCATCTTAGATGTAGATGATGGAATTTATTATTCTCGTAAAGTTGGTGATGACAAGGTTAGTAAACATGTGATCAAAGATGGAAAAGCAGTATTAGCGGATGCCATTTACGGCCATGAATATGAGTTCAAGGAAATCAAAGCGCCTACTTCTTATCAGTTAGCCGATAAATCCAAAGCTTATAAAGTTGAAGGTGATAAGGATACGGATACAATCATTTATTATTTTGAAAATGCACGTATCGTTGTTCCAAATACAGGGGTATAAATAGTATGAAACATAAGAAAATAAAAATAGCAGCACTTGCGATAGTTACTGCAAGTCTATTAGGTGGCATTCTATATAGTGAGTTTGGAACAAAGAAATCTTATGATTATTCAGAATACTATGTAGAATCTAAACCAAGTAAAACAGCAAAGGATAATAAAGATGATAAGGGAGCTTCTGAAAAGGAGCTTTCTTTATCTTTACTCCAAAAAACAAATAAAGACGTAGTTGGTATTCTAGAATTCGATAATCGGGTTATTTATGAACCTGTTGTACAGGCTCCAGATAATGACTACTATGTGCGAAAAAACATCAAGAAAGAATATGCCAATGCAGGTATCCCTTTTGTATCAGCAGATGGAAATATTGATTCTAAAAATGTTGTCATCTATGGGCATTCTAGTAAATGGAATAGTATCATTTTTACTCCATTAATGAGCTATATTGATCAAAGCTGCTACAAAGAACATCAAACATTCAAGTTCATTACAGAAAATGAAACAAGAACTTATCAGATATTTGAAGTAATGAATGTAGATCTAAACAATTTAAATGATTCTTTAGAATTTACACAATCCAGTTGGGATTCAGATACTTCATTCAATGCCTTTATTTCTGATTCTATCAATCGAGGGCTTTATAAAACAGGTATTTCAGTCAATACGGATGATAAGCTGATGACTTTAGTGACTTGCGATACAAGAAATGATAACAAGAGAATTGTGATACTAGCAAAAAGAACAGACTAATTCAAAAAATCTATAAATTCATGAAATGTTAATAGTTCTATGCTACTGTTGGATTAGATAGATTACAAAACGAGGAGGCATAAAAATGTACGAACCTTACACAAGACAATCATTACCCTCAAAAGAATATCGTGAATTGTTGGGTAGTGCTCTGTGTGTCTTTAGTTCAAATAATGGATTTATTATAGAAAATATTATTCATACAAGCAATGCATATGATTGGTATAATCTTATTGATTTGGAATCTGGAAAACTTAAAAAATCTATAGCAGATACAATTTCTAGAAATACAGGAAATAAGGATATTGAAATATTATTTTCTGAAATAGTTGAGATGAGAAATAGAATAATTCATGGATTTAGAATTACATCAAAACAAGGAGAGCAAATACTTGCGACAAAAACTCGAAAAAAAGATGGAAATATTCAATTTGAAATAACCAAAGAATATTTGTTGGATTTTATAAAGAAAAATGAAGAGCTCAGTGATATGCTTTATAAATATCGTGGATATTAATGAATAAATTCATGTTGAGATACCATATGAAAGCATTACTTCGGTAGTGCTTTTCTTTTACCCTATTTTAGAAAGGACGGTGATGAGATGTTTAATTATAAATCTTCGGATGAAAAAACTAAACAAGCTTTTGAGATGATTGAACAAGGTGTAAAAGATGTTTATTCTTCTGATTCTTTTAAACGATATTTATCTTGTTGCAGCAAATTCCACAATTATTCATTGAACAACACTTTATTGATATTGGCTCAAAAGCCAGATGCAAGTTTAGTTGCAGGATATCGTTCCTGGCAGGCAAACTTTAATCGTCATGTGGATAAAGGTGAAAAAGGATTGATGATTCTTGCTCCTGTAACGTATAAAGAAGATCGATTAATTAATAAAGTAGATGAAAACGGAAATGTTGAATTGGATGAAGCTGGTTCACCTATTCAAGAACAACGGCAAGTGAATGTGACTCGTTTTAAAACAACTACTGTATTTGATATATCACAAACTTCTGGTGATCCTCTTCCCTCTTTGATTCATGATTTAACGGGTTCTAATAATGAAGCTAAGGCAATCATTCAATCCGTGCAATCTATCTGTACAATTCTCATTGAATTTAAAACAGAAACAGAAGATTTGAATCTCATGACAGGAGCTAAGGGATACTATTCTCCTAAAGAAGATAAGATTGTGATTAATAAAGATTTGGAAGATCTACAAATTGCCAAAACATTAATTCATGAGTATGCTCACAGCATACTTCATAAACAAACAGATAAAAATCAAAGCCAACGAGAAATTGAAGCCGAATCGTTGGCTTTTGTATTATGTGATCATTTTGGACTAGATACTTCTGAATATTCATTTGGTTATATTGCTAGCTATGCTGATAAAGATTTCGATGAATTGAAATCTATCTTAGTTAATATTCAAAGTACGGCTCATGAAATGATTGAACAACTAGAACCTGTATTCAAGGAGAAACTGCATATGATAGAAATGAAAAGTAAATATATAACACCATTAGAAATGGAACAAATGAATCATGATATTGTGATTCAAGTTTCTTCTTTGATGGAACAATATAAAGATGCATTAAATGATCCAAATGTATCCACTTCGGATATTCATGAAATGGTGGATCTACAAATCTATGATGTTATCAATAGTAAGCTTGAATATTCTGATCAAGCTTTTTTATTTGGAAACAATCACGACTATTATCAAACACTACGAACAATATGTTTTGAAGCATTCACGGATCCCAATTTTGATTTAAGTAAGAACTGGTTTATTGAAAATTCAATCGAACATAGAAACTATGAATTATTTGAACAGATTGCCCAACCATTACTTACAAATGATGCTTACTACATGAAATATGCAACACCTGGCTTTATGAATCTGAATGTGGAAATCATTGATGAAAATCGTTTTGCGATGGCTCATAACTATGAATTGAATGGAGATCTAATGGCTGATCCAGATATTGAATTTACAGTGGATAAAGATAACAGACTGCTCTATCCACAGTCTTATCAACAGGATAACCTTCAATTTTATGAACGAGTGGATGGTGATCCATTTCGTGCTAATGAACTCAATCGATTTATGAATCAGTGGATTCACAATATCCAGGAACAAAAATACAAAGTCGAAACGGTTTATACAGATGAATTCGAATTATCCACAAAAGAAAATCCAAGTGGTGTACGTAAGTTTTGTAAAGAACATGGAATTGCAAAAATGGCACCAAAAAACAAGGAGTTGGAAAGATGAGTCAACGATTTATACGAAAAGACGTTCTAGAAAAAGTAAGAACCTTATCTGCTTTTGATTATTTAAGAAACTATGCTCCAGACCTGTTAGTAAAAAATGGGAGAACAGATTATTATCATCGAGATCATGATTCCTTGCATTTTTCAAATGGAAAATGGTATTGGTGGTCACAAGGCAAAGGTGGAACATCTGCACTTGATTATTTGATTATTGTGGAAGGATATGAATTTAAAGATGCGTGTAACTATTTATCAGATTTAATGAATGTGAGTGCACCAGTTACCACTTATTATCATCCAAAACCTGTAAAACCATTTGAATTACCTATTAAAGATAAGAACAATGATTTAGTGATTCGTTATTTATGTGAAATTAGAAAAATCGATAAAGGAATTGTGGATGATTTCATATCCAAAGGAATGATTTATCAATCCGCTAACTTCAAGAATGCAGTGTTTGTTGGATATGATAAAGATAAACCAGCGTATGCATTTAAACGAAGTATCTTTAAAAATTTTAAATTGGATCATGCTGGAAGTAATAAAGCATTTAGTTTCAACTACACAAATGTAAATAATGATGTTCTTCATGTGTTTGAAGCAGCTATTGATTTATTATCCTATATGACTCTTTTGAAAATGGATGAAATGGATTATACCGAATTTAATTATCTGTCTCTTGCCGGAGCCAGTGATAAGATTACGAGTAAATCAGAAGCGGATATTCCTATTGCACTAAAAGCGTATTTAGAAAGAAATCCAAATATCAAAACAATTATCTTCCATCTAGATAATGATGAAGTTGGTATTGGTGCAACAGCAAAAATCATTTCTATTCTGAATTCAAAATATCAATGCATAGATGAACATCCGAAAATGCACAAGGATGTAAATGAATTGTTATTATATGTTAATAAAACAGCAAATAATTTATGAGAAATACAAATAATTTGATTTTGAAGCATTATTTAGCTATGATGATTATGCAAAGAAGAGCTTTTAAAAGCTTGGGCTGGTCGTAAGACCCGGGTCCACACATAGGCGGGTAAGACACCCGCCATTTCTTTTGGAAAGATGAGGATGCATGAAAGAAATCCGAAAAAATATAATTTGTGATTATTATTAAGGGAAAGTAGATACTTTCTCTTTTTTATTATTCAAATTTAGAAAGTAAAGGTGATGCAATTTGAATAAACAATTTGATTTATTTCAGAAAATGAAGATAAAAGAAGTCTGTGAAAATATCAGTCGTATGACCTATGCCTATATCAATCCAGACACAAAGCAGCCGACCGTTGTCCCATCAAAACATTATAAAGATATTCTAGATCAGCCTGTAGAAGTATTGGTTAATGATCAGGTAAAGAAACAATTTTTAAATATCATGTTTAAACAGATGAAAGCATTGAAGGATGAAGAACCAATCCTTTTTAATGAAACATTGTTGTTGATGGACTTAAATAAAACACCAGATAGCTTGGAACTTAATGAAGAAGCTGCATTAAAGATTACAGCTACAGAACTTGTAGAAAATGAAAAAACGCAAAAGAAGAAATTTCATCTTGTGGATAATGAATATTTGAATGCCTATGAATCCACAAAGAACGATTCAGAATTGATGGCTCAACTTTTTGGTGAACAACAAAATGAACGAGTTTATTCCATTGAACTCGATGAAATGGATATGGAAAAGCCAAAGTCAAAAGGAGGAAAGAACAATGACTTACAACACTAGAATTTATAATTACGCAAACTTACATTCAAAAGATAAACAAATCGTACAGGCACAATTACTCATGTTGGAATCTGTAGAAGATACCATTACAAATTACACATATGCAAAAGAAACTTCCACAAATACTTTAGAAACAATTTCCTTTGAAGAAGGAATCAATGCATTAGAAGAAGCAAAACGAAATATGTATAACGATATTGTTGAATACATGATATTTGCGATTGATAGTTATGAAGATGAAGTAAATGAAATAGATACCAGTGATCCCTTCTATGGATTGTATGAAGAAATGGAGAACTTAGAAAATGAATAATATAGAAACTATGGAATTCAGTACAGCTAATCTAGAAAGATTGGCTTTTTATTTTAAGAATTTAAAGATGGAGGTTAGTGGAAAATGGTACACAACGACAAAGTTTTAGATGATGTTAATGCTCTGCTTGATTACAATGCTGTGAAAGATTATTTGTTTATGACAGTTATCAATGTTGAAGAAAATAAAAATGATTTAACCACTATGCCTCACACCATTATTGGAGATCTTGCGATTGTTTATAAGGTCATGATCAAAACTACGGATGAACGTTTTTGTGCAGCTAAGGTTACAAATCAACTGATGGATGCCTATGGAATCGATGTAAATAAACTTCATAATGATGCACTTATCTCATCTCCAAACATGATGAAGCCTGAAATTCTTCCACTAGAAACCATGTTGATGGGAATTCCAAAAGATATAGCCTTAGAAGAAAAAGAACATCAACTTGTTGTTTTGACAAATGAACACAAGACAGATGGTGCAGCCACAATGTTCTATGCAGGGGTTTTAAATGATTTGGCTGAAAAATTAGAACATAACTTATATATTATTCCATCATCAACAGATGAGTGTATTGCATTATGTGATTCGCCATCTTTAAATATTGATCATGTCAAAGAAATGCTTCTTTCAGTTAACAAATCAGAGATGGTCGATCCTGATAAAAAGCTATCTGATCATTTGTATCATTACGATAAAGACGAACACATTTTAGAAAAAGCAGATGACTATGAAAAGCGAATCAATAAACATAAATATTCGCAATTGCTTCATTAGAGATTGGGGATTTCAAAATGATAAAATACGAAGATATCATTAAAAGAATTGCCAATATCGAAAAGAAAAAAATCAAAAATGAAGAACGAATCAAAGCACTTTCGGATGAAAACAATATTCTAACTGCGAATCTAAAATTATTGAATCAAAAGAAGGAAATGCTAGAAAAAATGGATCAAGATCTTGCAGATTTGATTTCGGACAAGAAAAAGACTGTAGCCAATTAATGTCTACAGTTGTAACAAGCAACGTCTTTTGGGGACAAAAGACAAGTATTTAGGGAATATCCCTAAGACCCTGAGCTATCACAATTTGTTGATAGCTCTTTTAAAATTGGAGGTACATGAAAATGTTTAATAGTATAACACTATGTTTTATCAGTTTCCTTGGTGGTGGAATGATTGGAATGGGTACAGTTTTATTTGTTCAGGGTGCTTTCTACAATGAAAACAAAATCGAAGAAAAAAGAAATCAAAGTCAGATTAACGAATAATGACTTGGATCATCTTAACAATCTGGTTAAAGAATCAAATCTATCACGAGAATCTTACCTTCGAATGTGTATAAACGGTTTGTTACCTAGACCTGCGCCTACTAAAGAATTCATCGAAGTAATCGAAATTTTAAGAGAGATTGCTGAAAACATGAATCAAATCGCGATATCTGTTTATACACAAAATGCAATGGATAAATCCTTTTACATGGAAAACTATGAAAAGCTGCAAGATCAAATCAATGAGATTATGATTTTGATTCGACAACCAATCAATATGGAGGAAGTATGGCAATTACCAAAATATGGGCAGTAAAAGATGATTTAAATCGTGTCCTAAACTATATTAAAAATCCAGATAAAACAAAAGAAGATATGAGTGATGGTTTAAAAGAAGTTTTAACTTACACTACCCAAGGCTATAAAACAAACGAAAAAGAGTTTATTACCGGAATCAATTGTGAACCTCGTACGGCCTTAAAACAGATGATGAATACAAAGCTTTCTTACAACAAGATGGATGGTCGCCTTGCCTTTCATGCGGTGCAATCTTTTAAGCCAGGTGAAGTGACACCAGAACAATGCCATGCATTAGGTGTTCAGCTTGCTAAACAAATGTGGGGCAATCGATTTGAAGTGGTTGTTTCTACTCATTTGGATAAAGACCATCTACACAATCATTTCGTGGTAAACTCCGTTTCCTGGGTAGATGGTAAAAAGTATGACAATAAGAAAGCTGATATCGATCACTTCCGTGAATTAAATGATGCAATCTGTAAAGAGCATGGTTTAACTGTCATCACAAAACCGGAAGGCAAAGCGATGAATTATGGAGAATGGAAAGCAGAAAAGAATGATTCTATCTATTTACGGAAATTGATTCGCTATGACGTGGATTCTGTTTTATTGTATGCAAGAACACCTGAACAGTTTCAATCTAGTCTTGAAGAAATTGGATATGTTGTAAATTTGAATGGTAAACATTGGACTTTAAAACATCCACAATCTAAAAGAACATTTCGCTTTTATAAACTGACTCGTGATAATCGCTATGATGAAGAACATTTGATGGAACGGATTAACAGTAACTTCTTGTTTCCCATGCAGTCATCTGTTAAAGATGTTATACCTTGTAAAGAATATCAAGGCAATCATAGAAAATTAAAAGGAATCAAAGCGATGTATATTCGATATTGTTTTGAATTAGGTATCTTAAAGCCAAAAGGCATACCACAAAAATATCCAAGTCCAACACTTAGAAAGGATTTGATTTATATGGACAAAATCACAGATGAAAATACATTCATTGGCAAGCACAATCTTGAAACAGTGGAAGATGTGCTTGCTTTTAAATTGGAATTAAACAATCAAATAGAAAACTGGATGAATCAAAGAAAATCCATTTACAACAAAATCAAAAGATGTCGTAATCATGATTTGAAACAACAATTAGAACAAGATCGAGATACACTCACTTCTAAAATTGCACATGGGAAAAAGGAAATTCGAATATGCGAAGATATAGAAAAGAGAGTACCCGATATTGAAGAAAAACTAAAAATGATAAATGCACTAGAAACACAGCGTATGCAAACACAAAAAGAATACGAAAGGAGCTTGAATTTATGAACAGTGCCGATACTGCAGATCAAATGATGAAGATGACATTAGAAGGTATTCAAGTAGCTGCTGAAATTGGATTAAAAGCTGGTGGTACAGCTGCCAAATCTTTAGCTGTCACTTTGTATGCAATCATTAGTGACAACAAGAAAATCAAAGGAAAAACAAATCTAGATAACCTATTAAAATCCAATAAGGAATTAAAAGTATTCGCGATTCACCATTCTGACTTAAAAAAGTTTTGTGAAGAAGCAAAACATTATGGTGTCCTCTATTCTGTATTAAAAGAAAAGAACAATACAGATGGGATCGTAGATATCATGGTCAAAGCAGAAGATGCTTCTAAGATATCTAGAATGGTAGATAAATTTGACTTAGCTACCATTGATACTAAAGCAATTCGTGAATCGGTTTTATCCCAACAAAAGATCAAAGATGCAAAGCCTTTAAGTGATGAAGAACATGATGCATTGTTATCAAAACTGATGGATGAAAAATCAAACCCCAACAAGGCTCGGACAAGCAAGGACGGTACTCCGTTCGAGCCATCTTCAAAAACATTGAAGAAAGAAAACAAGAAGAAAACCGTCGAAAGAAAAAAATCAACAGCTACTACGGATAGACCATCTGTTCGTCAGGAGCTAAAAGATATTAAGCAAGAACAGTTAAAATCTTCTGCACCAAAATATCCGGTAAGAAAGAAATCCAAAAAGAAAGTGAGATGACAAATATGCGTAACTGGTTTAAAAAACAAAATGATGAAATGATTGAAATCCAAGTCGATGATACAGAAAGAAGAATTATTGTACGTGCTCTTGCCGATTTAAGAGACAAACAACGCATGGCACATAAGAATTATGACTTTCTAGATTCATTGATTGTAAAAGTTTGTGATGCAAATTCACCTTCTATAAAAGATCATTATGAGAGATGCTAAAAAAGATGAATATGTGTTTCTTGGCTTATTACTAATACCAACAATTTGGTTTGCATTGCTTATTGCACCCTACATGGATAAAGGATTAATCAATGCAATTCCATATCTTAATGAAGCTTTAAATCATCCATTTCAAATTCAATGGACGAATTCAACATTAAAAACGATCGGTATCTTTCTGATAATCTATGTATTAGGTGTTGGGATGTATTTATCTTCATCTAAAAACTATAGAAGAACTGAAGAATACGGATCAGCTAAATGGGCAAATCCCAATACTGTTTGTAAGAAATACGCGAATAAAGATTACTTTGCTAACAAAGTCTTTTCACAAAATGTACGAATGGGGTTAGATGGTAAAAAACATCGTCGAAACTTAAATACAGTTGTGATTGGTGGCTCTGGTGCTGGAAAGACAAGATTTTATGCAAAACCAAACATCATGCAGTGTAATACAAGTTTTGTTGTATTGGATCCCAAAGGTGAAATCATTCGAAGTGTTGGTCATCTATTAGAAGAGAATTGTTATGTCATTAAAGTCATTGACTTGATTGATATGTCTAAATCTCTTGGATATAATCCATTCCATTATATTCAAAGTGATAAGGATGTACTTAAATTAATTACCAACTTGATCCGTAATACAACACCTAAAGGTTCTTCTACCAATGATCCATTCTGGGAAAAGAGTGAAACAGCACTATTGGAAGCGCTGATGTTATATCTGTACCATTATGCACCAGAAGATGAACAGAATTTTACAATGGTCATGGAAATGCTCAATTATGCAGAAGTCAAAGAAGATGAAGAAGACTACGAAAGTCCATTGGATGAGTTATTTAAAAGACTAGAAATGATAGATTCTAATTCATTAGCTTTAAAACAATACAAGATTTATAAACAAGCAGCAGGTAAAACCGCCAAATCGATTCTGATTTCGGTTGGTGTAAGACTTGCTGCTTTTAATTTGGAAGAACTTGCATCATTAACCAAATATGACGAGATGGAATTAGAACAGATTGGAGAAAGAAAAACGGCTTTATTTGCGATTATTCCAGACAACGATTCCACATTCAATTTTGTAGTTGGAATGTTGTACACCCAGTTATTTCAAATGTTGTATTACCAGGCGGATTATGTACATGGTGGAGAACTTCCTGTACCCGTCCATTTCTTGATGGATGAATTTGCCAATGTTGCTTTACCAGATGAATTTGATAAATTGCTTTCAACCATGCGTTCAAGACAGATCTTTGTATCCATTATTTTACAGAACCTGGCTCAGATCAAAGCGTTATACAAAGATAGCTGGGAATCCATTTTAGGTAACTGTGATGAAACGTATTACCTAGGTGGTAATGAACAAAGTACACATAAATACATCAGTGAATTGCTGGGAAAAGAAACATTGGATACAAATACGTATGGCAAATCTGAAGGAAGAAGTGGTAATTATTCTACAAATTATCAACAGACAGGAAGAGAGCTTTTAACCGCAGATGAAGTTCGATTGTTGGATAACAACTATGGACTTCTTTTTATTAAGGGAGAACGCCCTGTTAAAGATAAAAAATATGATTTATTAAAACATCCAAATATTAAGCAGACATTGGATGGAGGACGAGAGCCTTATATTCATGGGCAAACGTATCATTTCATTGATGATTGGCAAAATATTCTTTTGACTGATAACGAATATGAATTGTTAGATCAAGAAGAAGTAGAAAAATATGTAAAGGAGATCAAAGAAAATGAAGAAAACAAAAACAATTAGAAAAGTAGTGTTCTATGCTTATACAGCATTGATACTCATCACAAACTTTATAACACCTGTCTATGCAGCTAATGATCCAGTCACTGTAGTCAATAATTTCAGTGATTTTATGTTTGGACTTATTCGAGCTATTGGAATGATTCTATTGGGCTTTGGAATTGTGCAGGTTGGTTTATCTTTAAAAAGCCACGATCCAAGCCAAAGAGCAAATGGATTTATGACTGTTGCTGGTGGAATTATTATTACGTTTGCGAAAGAGATTTTAAATATTATTGTAGGTTAATGTATGGATGGAATCATCGATAACCTAACAAGTGCCATTAATACTTGGAATTCTAAACTTGCTGAAATATGGTTGTTGCTTACTGAATCACCAGAGTCATTTAAAGGTGGTGATATATGGAAAATCATTGTAAAAGTACATGAAGGCTTACAAGCTATTGGGCTTGCCCTTCTTGTACTTTTCTTTGTATGGGGATTAATACGAACTTGTACTAGCTGGCAGGATGTTAAACGACCAGAACAAGCCTTCAAACTATTTCTAAGATTTATCATCGCAAGAACTTTAGTACTTTATGGAATGGAACTTATGACGAAAATATTTGAAATCGTACAAGGAATTATCCAATCGATTACAGAAACTGTTGGACTTGGAGTATCTAACGAAACAGTGATTCCACAAGAAATTGTAGATGCAGTAAGTAATACTGGTTTTCTAGAATCTATCCCATTATGGGCTGTGACCTTACTAGGATCTATATTTATCACAATATTATCTTTCGTGATGATTTTAACAGTATATGGAAGATTCTTTAAACTATACATGTATACAGCTATATCTCCAATCCCACTTGCAGCTACTGCAGGAGAAAGCACACAAAATATCGCTTTTACATTTATTAAAAGCTATGCAGGAGTATGTTTAGAAGGAGCTATCATCGTCCTAGCATGTATTATCTTCTCTACCTTTGCATCAAGTCCACCAGTAGTAGATTCAACAGCATCTAGTGTATCTATGGTATGGAGCTACATTGGAGAATTAATATTCAACATGTTGGTTCTTGTAGGGACAATCAAGATGTCAGATCGTATCGTAAAGGAGATGATGGGATTGTAAAAATATTGTTGACAAATTATTAAATTAATATTATTTTAATATTAGATTAATAATTTAGGAGTGATAAAATGAGTTTCAATTTAATGACTGTTTTTAAAAATTCAGATTTAAAAAAAGTTGGGCAAACAGCGGAGAATATTATTTCATTAGCTTTTAAAACAAATAATAAAACTGGTGCGAAAATTGCTAGAGCTGTAATGGATAATGGAACTACTCTAATTAAAACTGTAACTGCTACTGGAACAGTTTTGGAAAGTGTCATTAAACTTCCTGAAATCAGATCTGTAGCAGAACGAAATTCTGTCATAGCAGATTTGGCAAAAAATAAAATGACTCAAGAGCAAATTGCAGCTATGCTCGATATATCACAAGCTACAGTTTCAAATGTATTAAGAAATTCAAAAAAATAGAGGTGTGGATATGTCATTATCAGCAAAACAATTAGGTGAAAAAATTGGATTAAATGCCCAAGAAATGAACACTTTATTAAAAGAAGAAGGTTATTTGAGCGGAGAACCTGGAAATTATAATGTAACAGCCACAGGTGATTCCTATGTTAGTGAAAAAAGTTGGAGTAATGGTTATGGGGGTTATGCAGCACGTGGATATTCTTATAATGTTTGGGATGAATCAATCTTAGATAGATTAGATACATCAAATGAAAATTTGAGAATAATTCGTGAAAAAACTTCTTTAGAAAGAAAAAATAGAAGAGCAGAGAAAGAAAAAAGAAGTCAAGAATACTGGCAAGCACATTCTCCACTATATAAAAAAGACAATGTAAATGAAGAGCAACTGGAAATATCAGGAACAGAGTTAATCATAGGTATTGGTATAGTTGCAGGAGTTAGTTACTTAACTTACCTTGGATATAGTAAAATTAAAAATATGTATATCAAACATAAACATAAGAAAGAAATTCAAAATAGGCAGGATTAATCTCCTGCTTTTATTATGCCTTTTTGGCAAGAAAGGAACACAAAATGAAAGATATTATATTAAATCAAATTATTTTAAAAACAGGAGACACGATTCAAATTCAAGAACCATTGAATTTACCTATGAATCAAAAGATTATGTATAAGATTGAACATGAAGAAGATAAGGTAGTTGTTCATAGCAATAATGGAGATATTGTAATACCGGTAGAAAACATATTATTTGCGACTTCTGTTCCATTTGATGATGGAGAAGCAGATGAAATCTAATTTTGAAATTAAGATCAACAAGGAAATACGAGATTATACCGAAAGCATACTTCTTGGCCTATCTTTACGTCAAACTATCTTTTCGATACTAGCGTGTGCTGTTGCATGTGGTTTGTATTTTTTATTCAAAGAAAGACTTGGTACAGAAGTTACCAGTTGGCTATGTATGCTTGGTGCTACACCATTTGCAGCATTTGGCTTTATTAGATTTCAAGGTATGTATACAGAAGATATTGTGAAGATGGCAATATCTTCTTTTCTTTTATCAACAAGAAACTTAATCAATACACCTTTTAATCTATATTACGAAATATTGGAACCATCGATTAAACAATCAAGAAAGGAGTCGATTGTACATGATAAAAAGCTACGAAAGATTGAAAAAGCTCAACAAAGAAAAAATAAGAGTGCCTAGAATTGTTCAGGATACCATCCCGGTAGATACAATCTATAAGGATGGTATTTTTAAATCTGGTAATAAATATACAAAGAGTTACAGGTTCTTAGATATCAACTATAAGATTGCATCTGGTGAAGATAAAAATAATCTCTTTTTAAGCTATAGTGATTTACTGAATTCTTTTGATTCTTCTGTTATGACAAAGATAACTATCAACAATCGAAAAGTGGATATTAAAAAGTTTAAAGAGGATATCTTGATTCCGTTAAAACAAGATAACTTAGATCCATATCGAGAAGAATACAATAATATGCTTCTAGATAAGTTATCCGAAAGTGATGACATTGTTCAAGAAAAATATATTACGGTAACAATTTTTAAAAACAGTATAGAAGAAGCAAGATTCACCTTTTCTAGAATCACCACTGAATTCTCTACCCTATTTGCACGTCTTGGCTCTTCTTGCATTGAATTAAATGCGGAAGAACGATTAAAAATGCTTCATGATTTTTATCGTAGTGAAACGGAAGAGTTTTCTCTCGACATGAATGATTTGGCTAAGAAAGGTCATTCTTTTAAGGATTTGATTACGCCTAGAATGAGTAAATACCACAACAAATATTTTGAATTTGATGATAAGTTTGGAAGAGTTCTTTATTTAAGCAATTATCCTGGCTTTTTAAAGGATGAATTTGTATCCGAACTTTGTGATTTAAACAAGAATCTCATGTATTCTATGGACATTATTACAATTCCTACTGATGAAGCAGTTAGAGAAGTAGAAAATAAGTTTTTAGGTGTAGAAAAGAATATTACCGATTGGCAAATGAAGCAAAATCGGAATAATAACTTCTCTGCTATCATCCCTTATGACATGGAGCTACAACGTAAGGAATGTAAGGAATTCTTAGACGATTTAATTGTACGAGATCAAAGAATGATGCTTTGTAATATTGCGGTTGTTCATCTTGCCGATTCATTAGAAGAACTGGATAAAGATAGTGAAACATTAAAAGCAGTAGCTCGAAAATATGTTTGTGAATTAGAAACACTCTACTTTTCAAAAAGACAATTGGACGGTCTACAAACAGCCCTTCCTATTGGTGTCAACAAACTCAATATCACTCGTACCCTGCTTACAGAAAGTGCTGCTGTATTTATTCCCTTTAGAGCCCATGAAATTATGCAGAAAGGTGGTATTTGGTATGGACAGAATGCCATTACCAACAATCCGATTCTTTGTAACAAAGCTTTATTACAAAATCCAAACTCCTTTGTATTAGGTATTCCTGGATCAGGTAAATCTTTTCTTACAAAAGAAGAAATTGAATTCTTAATTCTGTCTACGAATGACGATATTATTATTGCGGATCCAGAAGGCGAATATGATCCAATCATTAAAGCGATGAAAGGACAGATTATTCGTATTGGAACGAACAGTAAAGATTATATTAATGCCATGGATATGTCAGAAGGATATGGAGATAGTGGTAATGCGATTGCAGATAAATCTCAATTTATCATGTCTTTATTCGAACAGTTAGATACGAATCATGGTGGTATATCCCCTATTGATCGTTCTATTATCGATCGTTGTGTATCTTTGGTTTATCAGGATTGCATGAAAAATAACTATGTTCCTACACTAAAGCATCTTTACAATAAATTATTAGAACAAAGTGAACCAGAAGCTAAATCATTAGCTATTAAGCTTGAATTATTTACAAATGGATCCTTGAACATCTTTGCCCATGAAACCAATGTAGATATCAAATCTAGAATCCTATCTTTCAATATCTTTAATTTAGGAAAACAATTAAAAACGATGGGATTACTTGTGATTACGGATGCCATTATCAACCGTGTCAATGAAAATTGGAGAAAAGGAAAACGTACACATGTCTTCATTGATGAGATTCATGTTATCTTTGAAAATGAAGAAAGTGCAACCTTCTTTGCATCTGCATGGAGACAATTCCGTAAAAGAGATGCCTATCCAACGGGTATTACACAAAATGTTAAATATCTTCTCTCTTCTCAGCAAGGTACAAGCATGTTGTCGAACTCTGAATTTATTGTCATGTTGAATCAATCTGCCAACGATAGAGAAGATTTAGCTAGACTTTTAAATATTTCAGAAGAACAGATGGGATACATTACAAATGCACCAACTGGATCTGGATTAATCAAGTATGGAGGTTCCATTGTTCCTTTTGTGAATAAGATGCCAAAAGGATTATTGTATGACT
This sequence comes from uncultured Holdemanella sp., assembly GCF_958348295.1. Classification (NCBI taxonomy): domain Bacteria; kingdom Bacillati; phylum Bacillota; class Erysipelotrichia; order Erysipelotrichales; family Erysipelotrichaceae; genus Holdemanella; species uncultured Holdemanella sp. The sequence goes on along the minus strand of NZ_CATVYQ010000002.1, from coordinate 58,453 downwards.
TAAATACAACTAAACCAGGAGATAGAAAGATATTACAAAATTAGCTTACGTTACTGAACATTCTTTAATATTTGGAGTTTAACATTATATAAGATATAATTGAGAAGAGAATAAGATTAAAAAAAGGATAATTGAATATGTTAAATATAGAGCACTTATTGACGGAACAGAGATACCTTGCTTTAGATGAGATTTCTACTGTTTTTTTAGCTATCGGCATCGCACAATACACTATATATCATTTTAAGTATAGAAAATATAAAAATTCAGCAATTGCCAAAGTGATTGACTATGTAGAAAAATATTACGACAAAGAGGATTATTATGTTTACATGCCCATTGTGCAATTTACAAATAATCAAAGCCAAAAAATCCAATCCATTTTAAATATTGAATTAGACGACCAGAAATATCCATTCGGTAAGGAAATAGCAATAAAATATAATGATAAAAACTTGGAATATGTTTTAAAAGATATGAAAATCAAAAAGGTTGTATATAAAAATTCTTTAGCAATTGGGATGATTTTGATGATTATTTCTATTCTCTATTTACATCTAAACAAATGATACTCCACTAATAAGCAGAATTTAACTTCTGCTTTTTTTACATACAAAGGAGTTGATGAATTTGAGAGATATTAAGACAAAGCAAAAAATACAAGCTATTAAAACAAAAGATACAAAGGGAAATATTCAGCATTTTATTAAGCAACAAACAATTCATAATAAAAATGTTGATAGAAAAGAGGAAGCTTCTGTTAAATCCAATCCACAGGTACAGGCTACAAATAAAGTAAGTGTTGCTGCTAAACAGAGTGTAATTGAATCTAAACATCGTACTACTAATTTTATTAAGCAAAAGCATCATGAATATAAGATCAAATCAGCTAATAAGAAACCGATTATTGAATCAAATCATGATATTCATCCACAGAGAATATCATATATATCCAAGGCAAAGAAGCATGTTGTGAATAAAGTGAATGCTTCAAAGATGAAAAAGTCTACAGAACAATTTGTTTCCAAGCCTATTGTCCAAAATACAACACATGCTATAAAGAAATCACTTCATATTGTTAAGAAGAGTGTATCTACATTGAATACACTCTTTTCTTTTGGAACAGGATTGATTTTATTAATAGTGATTACTCTGTTTATTGGCACATTTAGCGTATTAGCTCAAGATGGTGGATCTAATAGTGAAATTGTTTCTTTAAGCGAAGAAGTTATTGCATATGAAGATACAATACGAAAATACGCAATAGAATACGATATAGAAGATTATGTATCTTTACTTCAAGCGATTATGATGCAGGAATCTGGTGGCAAAGGAAGTGATCCAATGCAAGCTAGTGAATCAGGATACAATACAAAATATCCTAGGATTCCTAATGGTATTACAGAACCGGAGTATTCCATAGATGTTGGTACACATACTTTTTCGGATTGTGTTAAAAAGGCAAATGTAAAAGATCCATCCGATACAGAACATATCTATCTTGCACTTCAAGGATACAACTATGGATCTGGCTATATTGAATGGGCACTTTCTAATTTTGGAGGTTATTCGAAATACAATGCTCAACAATTCTCCGATATGAAAAAGCAAGAATTGAATGTATCAGGGTATGGAGATCCATCCTATGTTGATCATGTAATGCGCTATGTTGGAATTACATTTAGAGGTGGAACTAATCCAAATTTCAATAACATGGAAGCATGGATCACAAAGAATCCATATGCTAAAGAAGGCTTATATGGCCAATGCACATGGTTTGCTTGGGGAAGATTCTATGAACTCTATGGCTATGATCCTGGCTTTACTGGTAATGGATGGGATTGTGTAGATGAACTACTAAAAGCACATCCAGATAAATTTGAAAGATCCACTACCCCAAAAGCAGGAGCAGTATTTTCTGGCATTGGTAAAAACCATGTTGGTATAGTATTAAAAGCAGATGGTAACAACATTACAATTCAAGATGGTAACTATGATGGTATTACCAATACGTTTGAAGATGCAAAAAAGGACTGGCAAACCAACACCTATACTCTTGATTACTACAGGTCAAGAATGGGTGGTATTGTATTCGCCAATCCAAAATAAAGCGAAGACACATCATCTTCGCTTGTTTGCTTCCTTATGCTGTTTAACAACTTCATTCGCTTCTTTCTCTGTACGATATAACTTAGATTCACGAACACAAGTACCAGAAGTACCGCAATTACCATTACCATCAAACATAATGGCACAAAATCCACCAGCATTCCGTACAACCTTAGCTTTTCTTACAAAGATAGAAGAAGCAACAAAGTAAACAGTATCCCCTTCATTGAATCGTTTCAAATTTTAATCTCCGATTTATTTATTGCCATTATTCCAAAAATAGTAAATTGGATAAGTTTTAAAATTTTCTTGCTGAACTTTTGATAATTTTTCAAAATGTATTTCTGCAGCATTTTGTTGATCTAATAGTAAATATGCTCCTACACGGCAATCTTCACTTATGGTTGAATCTTCAGCCATAGAATATAGCATTCTAACTTCATTTTTATCGAAATCTCTCTTACGTTTTATTACTTGTAAAGAATTTAATTTTTTAATATTCTTATCTAAATCCTTATCTGGAACTTGTTCAAGCCAATGACTGAATTCTAAACAAATATTTAAGAATTTTTCTTTCTTCTCGCCGTTTGACTCATCACAAGCTTTTATCAAATCCAATAAAAAATAATTAGCACTTTCATAAGTAATTGCATTATTATCTATGCTTTTAAATGACGAAAGTAAAACACTGAAATTCAAGTTATTAAGTGTCAATAATTCTTCTTTATGTAATATACAATACTGAGATATAGGAATCATTTCTTCTTTATTATTAGGATTTTCAACGGCTACATGAATAGAATTACTAAAGAAATTTAGTAATCTATATGATTTATCTTTGTTTTCTTTAACAGCGATTACAGCGAAACTCAATGGTCCAACTTTAATACAAATGACAGGTGATAATTTATTATTCTGAGCATATATTGGTTCATTTTTCACAAAAGATTTAACCAAGCAATTCAAATTATTTAAATCTTTAGCATTTAATTCATTTAAATTAATATCTTCCTCACACCCTAGTAAATCTAACATTTCAACTATTTCTTTAGCTTTTAAAAGACGATCACACTCAAATTCTTTATTAAATTTAGTTTTATCCATACCTGTATAATCAAAAGGCAAACTGACATCACCGATTTTAAAATAACCTGCATTAATATAAGAAAGCATAAAATCTAAATCGTTCGCTAATATTCTTACTTTTTCAGAATTTTTATATTTTAATTTTGCTGGAATCTTTTCTTTATAAAAATATATTTTTAGACTCTCCCCAACGCAAAGACAAGTTTCATCTGCACTTTTAATTATTTTATATGTCGAGTAAAAGACTTTATCATTTATTGTTATATTTGCTTCAATAATTTGTTGAGTATGTATATTTTGAGGGATAAAATCCAAAGGTTGAGGAATATCGCTTCCTTTTATTTTTGCATATAAATATACTTCATTATTTATTAATGCATTTTGTGGATCATTAATACCAACACCAGAAATTGGAATTTCAATATTTTCAAGCACGCCTTTCTTTTTTAATTCTTCAATGCTGTATAATTTTCCCTTTGTAAAGCTTGCCTGTTTTTGACAATTTTGAAAACTATTTAAAAGAATAGTGGTTTTTTGGTTTTTATCTGATGGAAATTCTTTTAAATGAATTGCTTTGGTTTTGTTTATACCTACTAATAGTTTCCTTAACTTAATAGGTGTAAGTATAGAATAATAAATTTTTTTTGTTAATCCGCTATTTCCTATATAAACAACAAATAATATACATCCACCATCATTCAAATAATTAACTAGATCAGCTTTTGGCATCGAATAGGATATTTCCTTCTTAGAGTGATTATCACATTCTTTTCCCTTAATCTGAACTGCCATTCTTCCTTCTAAAGTATCTTTAGTTTTTTTCTTGTTTCCATATATATAGACGAACCCATCCCACGAAGGCTCTTTGTCATTTTCGGCAATGTATTGCTCCAGAAAATCAGTAGTTATTATGCTATCCTTAACTGCATTTACAGCAAGTGTTTCAATTGTTTTGCTATCTAATGGCACTCTATAACATCTCCTTTTACTCCACTCCCAGAGCTTTAAATACTGCATCTTCTGCATTGTTAAAGAATATCAAATTAAAACAGCCTACTAGTTCTGGTGGTACTGTTCCTAAATCTACTGCCGAAGTGATAGGTAACAATACTTTCTTAGCACCAGAATCCAGACAAACCTGTAATGTATTTGCCAAATTTTCAACTTTATTTACAGTACCACTGACACTGATATCACCCAATACCGCAAGAGAACTTACTGTAGGTTTCTGTAATGCAATAGAACAAAGTGCAATTAATGTTGGCAACGCTAATGTGCTTGTCATACCAATACCTTGTAAATCTTGATATTGGATGATGTAATCCTTTGTTGTAGTACTAATAGATTGACTAATGCGTCTGCTGTTAGCTTTCAAATAATTAAAAGCATTTTGCGTACTTTCTCTAGCTTCTCGATCACTTCCTATGCCATTACATGTAAGCTTTCCATTACCCGGTAATATTTGGGTTTCCAATCTAAATAAACCAATCATTCCGGATTTACCAACAGAAACAGTGTAAATTTGGCCAGGATTACACATGCCATCTGGAATCAAAGTACTGGATCCTTGTTCAGGAACGGAGACATAATTTTCTTCAAATGTATCATTATCAATATATGAGAAATTCACATCATAGAATTCCATGCCACCGATTTTCTTTAACTGCTCTTTGACACGTCTTCTCATTTCTAAAGCAATACGTAATATTTCTTCTAATTGATCCTTTGTATAGTCTTCATTTGGATATAAAAGTTTAACTAGACCGGAAACTGTTTTTCTTACAGAGATTGTATCTCTTTGATTTAAGTTCTTGCCCAATTTAAAGTATTTATCTAAAGCATCACTTTCCTGTGTTTTTCTAAGTTCTCTAATAAATTCAGCAAAATAATCTGTAATAAAACCATAATCATCAGTAAAATGATCTGGTCTAAACTTTGGTACTTCCCATCCAGGTAAATAACAGTGAATTCTATCTAAGAAAGCCGTATCTGTGCCCATTTCAGGTGGAAATGGATCAAATAGCGATGAAGTCTTTAAAAGTACATCGACGCTTTGATTAATGTTTCCAACAAACACCATAGATGCACTAGCAGCTTTTTCTTCTTTACCGCGTGCAAAAGATCCAGACGCCATATAATCCTTCATAATCTGGATTCCATCTTTATCTTTAAACTTGATTCCGGCTACTTCATCAAAGGCGACACAATCCCATAAACCAACAAGTCCAACAGTACGTTTTCCCATGTTATAGAAAAGATTAGCTACAGTAGTTTGACCGCCGGATACAAGGATACTGTTTGGAGATATTTCTTTATAGATATGAGACTTACCAGTACTTCTAGGGCCCAATTCACAAAGATTGTAATTATTTTCTACAAGTGGTACTAAACGAAGTAACAACAACCATTTTTCTCTTTCAGATAATTGATCCGGTTCCATGCCGATAGAGCGAAGTAAAATATCCATCCACTCCTCTTTTGTAAATGCCTTACGTCCCTCTTTTAATTCATTGATATCAACATGGGGCATTTGAATAGGGGTTAGCTTTGCAATTTTAATTGGATTTGAACGCTTATCTTCTTCATTATATTCATATTCTAGTTGTACTATGCACCATATACCGCCACACAATAAACGATCAAACTTTTCTGGGTATTCTTCTGAAATAGGAATACCTGTTATTCCTAAATTAGAAAATTCTGCTTCATATGTATCTGTTCTAATATTTAAATTAATTGTCACTTTATCAATAACAGTATAAAAACCTTTAGAACGCAAAATAGATAAAGTCTTTTGTGCTTCATCTGGCCTTACAAAGTTATCAGCAAGAATCTTTTTAACTTTTTCTACGCCTTGTTCAATAATTTCTTCATCATCAGATCCACAATATTGCCCAAGAAGAAACTCAAGCACATAAACTGGGACATTAGCTCCTTCTTTAATTTTCTTTGTGAGATCTTTTCGTACTATTTTACCAGCAAAATTATCTCTTAGCTTTGCCTTTATTTCCTCTCTACCTGCCATAAGGACCTCCTAAAATTTTGATTTCAATATGGTGCAGAAGGCTAGGAGTCGAACCTAGCACACCTTTATCCATAAGGACAATGCGCCCACCGATGCGCCACATCTGCGTATGAAAGGGCATAAAGCCCTTATAACTAACTAAAGAAATCAAATTCATCAATTGCCATCGCAATATCAATCTGTATTTCCTCTTTAATTGGAATTTGTTTTCCTTCTTCATCTACAATCACAAGATAATACGTTTCTGTATTGCTGAATTTCTGAGATTTCAAATTAAATGTACATTTAAACTCTCTATCTTTTGCAATTGTACTTGTTTTATTCGCAATAATCTTTTGTTTGTCACTGACTTCATTACCCACAGAATCTGTAATATAAGCAATATATGTACAAGCTACATAATTATCTTTTACCGGTTCTTTCTGATAGAAACTCAGATTAAAGATCATATTACTGATCTTGCGATTTGAAGAAAGTAACGCTATTGTTACTGGTTTTGTATCATACTTATCTTTATTGATTCTATATGCCTTATATCCAGATCTCAGATACTTATATGTAATGACTGGTACACACATTTCCTGTAAACTGATACCACCATGGACAAACTTACTTCCACCAGCACCTTTCACACGTATATTTTCTCTTGGTGCAAATCCAAGCATATATGAATCATTGTAGATTCCTTTTACCGACATTAAAAAGTCAGGATTTGCAGAGTTACCTGTAATGACATAACGACGTCCCTGTTCAATAATATCTTTCTTAAAGGAAGAGCGTTCCATCATATCAGATTCTGTTAATTCCTTGTATGTATATAAGAACCCATGATCAGAAGTAATGATGACATTCAGACCCTGAAGCTCATTACAAATCACATTCACCAGATTCTTGATTTCATTGATTGCTTTCTCACAGGCATCAAATACAGAACTTTCATCGTTGTGACTGGAAGCATCGATCGTATCGTGATAGATGTAAATGATGTCTTTGCCTTTAACGGCTGCACGTCTATCATCTCGTTTCATGGAAATGATATCTTTATATCTTAAAGCCACACTGTTTTCACTATAAGACTTTAAAATACCATCACGATCACTCATTTCACTTGAATGACCGTCTACAAGTACCTTTGTTGTACCATTGTTTTCAACAGCTTCTAACGTTTTATGTGGTAACAACGCTGCCATACCATACTTTGTAATTGTAGGGTAGATACTTTGTTGAGCACTTATTTCAACATCTGCCTTTGTTTCAATCTCTAATTGTTTAGCCAGTGAATATGCTACATCGTAACGCATCGCATCCGATATAATGACAAATACTTTTCCATCTACGTTTTTAACAACATCTCGATAGAAATCTGTCTGTTGAGCAATTCCAGTTATCTTTCCAGTACTTCCTAAATCAGTTTCAATCACTTTATTCCAGTTAGAAGATAATTGATCCAGATACCAGTTCTTGTATTCCTTTTCAACATAATCGGCTAGATCTTTGAATGCATCGTCTAAAGAAGGATGCAGTGTCTGTAAACAAGTAGAGAATGCAATATGGAAATTCCTATAGAATGTATCCATCTGATAATAATCACTAGTATAAGCTTTCCACATATCTTTGGCTTCTACATGATGGAAACTATTCAAATAAGATTCATAGAACTGATTCATAAGTGCAACCTGGTAGATACCTTCATAGAAATAGGTATAGTCTTCATACCAAGCTGAAGTTCTGCGTTTTTCAACGATACGAATAACAGAATCACTATCAATTGTTCGATTTGAAATACCATACATCAATTTAGAAAGAATGACTTCATCAATAACAGGTAATACATTTGTTTCCACCAGATCTTTGATTTCAAACGAATTGAAACGATCTAGTAAAGATAAATTACTTGTTACATAATCTGCAATATTTTTAAATGATTTTTTATCTTCACCATAAATCCAGTTAAAGATCATGTCATAACAAAATCCACTATGAATATCCGAATACTTGGATTCCAGTCCACTTAAAACATCACTTGACATTGTTCTTGAAATGGCACTTAATACAACATGATTTGTCAGATCATCCATCTTTTCAGAACTATTAAACCCAGTTGTACTATGTACTAATGACCAGAACAAATTCGATGCACTGTATTTTAAAAGATCCATCTTAATTGGATTTTCCAGATCAGATCCTGCTGAAATCACAGCTTTAATAATAGATTCTGGTTTTCTTTCTTTTACACCACAGATAGCAGAAAGGATAGACATATACAAAGTTGATTTTTTATCTATTGTTCCATCAAAAGAAGCAATCATTTTTCTTCGACTGGATGCATTAAAGAATCCTTTAAACTCTTTTACCGCATTGCGTAACTCAACTGTATTGACAATCTGCATTTCCTGCATCAGACGAGAAGTCTTATCCGCACGATATTCATCACTATACAGTTTGATATCTAAAAACCAGTCATGTTCTGGATCCACATTAATTGAGTTATAGACAAGATAATTAGATGTTAAATCATCACTGGATAATAATTTCTTAGAAGAAAACAAACTACCTTCTTCCAATACCAATACCTTGGCATTGGATAAAGATAAAGTTTTTACTTCATCCAAGAATTCACCATCTTCATCATTCCAGAAAATAATCCTTCTTTTATAAAACTCATCTAAAGGTTCAGCAAACCTTTGTTCCAATTCTTTTTTTATATCTTCGATAGCCATACCGAACCTCCTTTTTTCTTATTCTTGTAAAAATAACTCATGATTTACTTCAATCATTATTCTGTCTTTAATTCTTTCAATTTCATCATCTGTTGCTTCGGAATTAGAATAAAATTTACTTTTCACTTGATTAGTTATTCTATTTGTAAGCGATATATGTGCATTTACATAAGTTTTATCATAGTAATAGATTATTAAAATACTTTTTGATTTAAGTAGTCTTTCTTTAATTATTTTCCAATAATAGGCGTCTGTTCTTCCGATTGATAAACCATATGTACAAATTATTTCCGTTTCATTTATTAAACTTGTAAATTGTTCAAGATGTAGTTGGCCTGCTTGATTTAATAAACTTGATTTAAATAATGCATCACTTAACTCTGTGGAAGTTTTCAATTCTTCATTTTTGATTTGAGAAAAATCATTCACGCCAATAATCATTTGTCCATCTTCTAATGTTCCATGTAAATAAAATGGAATCTCTAAAATACTTGAATATGATGTAGGATACCCATTCAATTTAAAATTATTTAATAAATTCGGGTTATTTCCCCATAGAATAGAAACCGTTTTTGTATAGTTAAAGCTAATTGCAGTGAACTTAAAATGTGATTGCGAATTTACTCTTATTAATTCATTTATCTGATTATTATCAACTAGTCGTGAACACTTTATTATCTGATTAAAAGAATTTGTTAATATTTTTTGTGTTTGATTTTCATCTATTTTAAGATTTTTTTCTTCATTTTTAAGATAATCATTTAGAAATAAATCAATTTGAATTTTATCATTTTCAAATTTTTCAATCTGTTGCTCAGAAATTAAAGTTGTTAATTCTCCTAATCTAGTTTCATAATCTGACCATAAGTCTTCTTTGTGCTTTTCAAAATCATGTTTTAATTGTAAAAAAATAATATTTTCTTCAGTTATTAGATTTTGCTTTTCAAGTTCTAATAAATATTTATAAAAATGAAAGTAACTTGTTTTTAAACCATAAGACAAATCTAATCCATTTCCAAATAACCAAGTAATTCTCATTTATTCACCTTATTTTATCTTAGCCAACAATTCCTGGAACTTAGCATAATTCGCTTTTACACCATCATCCAAATCCATTGGTTCCATCTTATCTGCCCAGTGATGAACAACTTCTTCATACTTATTCAATTCTAATAATTGTTCATTAATCTTCTTTAATTGTTTAGATAATTTAACCCTTTCACTCGTACTAGAAGCATCATCAATTTGACTCTGTAACAATTCTACCTGTGTTCTATAACGAGCCTGTTGAGGGTGTATATATCCAGTTCTCATTCTTGCAATTAAATCCGGTGCATATCTATGAATATAAACTAAAGCCTTAAATCCATTCTTCTTACCACTATCAAACAACCAATAAATAGGACGTTTACCAGAACCAGTTACCTGATATGTATTACAATGATCTTTAAAGAAATCATTCAAGAAATAGTTACGCAATACATCTCTAGAAGCACCTTTACCACCTAAAGCATTTGCAATAAAACTAAGATTATCTTCTAAGGTATCAGATCCATAAACAACTCTAACAAACTCAACAAATCGACTTACAATATCATCTTCAAAGTACTCTTCATCGCAAATTGGAATGATATCATCAGTATCAGGAGTAAATGTAGAATACTTACTGCTATCCCATTCACCACCAGCATAAGCCAATCCTTCAACATCTAAAGAATAACGACCAAATATACAACCAACTGCATAAGAAATAAACGACTTAATATCACGAACTAAATCAGCCTTACGTACAGTCACATCCTTATCATCTACATAAGGATCTAATTCATCCTGCAATCCATATATATCATTAAAGATTCTATTTAATTCTTCTTCATTAGATTTCAATGTATTAAAACGTGATTCACATTCATCATTCCATAGATTATATGCTTCATTAATAGTACTAACATGATTCTTTACTAGTGGATGTACTTTAAAATCCCATGACGTTTCGAAAGAATCCCAGTCAGATTTAGAGAAAGCCATACAACTAGAAACAATATCTCTTACTTTATCATTGCAATTTATCCTTGAATCAAATGGTAAAGACAAAACATTACCTATCATTATATTTAAAGTTGGAGCTATAAATTGTAAGTAATGATTAGCTACTTTACTATTACAAAATGCAATAATCTTGAATAAGTCTAATGTATTAGAAAAAATACTAAAGCCAGCCATGTCAGATAAAAAACCATTTTCTTTAATTCTAAATGATGGCTGTCCGCTGGTTACTCTTGACCAAGTAACTAATGGTGCAAATTTTAGATTATCTTTATATTCTTGATAATGATGACCTGTTATTTTATTATCATTTTTCAGGAAAGCTCCATCATTTTGCCAATATACTACATAAAAATCATTACCATACCATTTTCTAAAATCTCCACCTTTGTTATATGGATACCATTTTTGTGAACAATATGTATCTACTGCTTGTTTTGCATCAAATTTCACAGAAAAAAAATTAACTTCTTGCCATAATCTGATAAATTTTTCATTATCCCCTGTTTGAATACCGACGGATCCAACAACATCATTTGATAATTTGTGTTTTTCACACCAACTTATTGTTTTTTCACTCACCCAATACGCAATCGGACTTCCTGGGATTTTGCTGAAGTTTGTTGCTGAAGAAGTATATAGGTTTTCATCTTTTAAATATTCTTCTTCCTTTGCATCTTGAGAATTATAATCTACAAGTCTTTTGAAATTTGATTGATATCCCTTTATATTTACATTGTCAAAAACAAATGCAGTTGTCTGTACAACTTCACCACCTATATCTTCAAATGCTCTTGCCCCTAAATGAGCCATATTAATGATTGTATTGTTGATTAATAATTTATTTCTCAACTTTTCAAAGCTGGATAAGAACATCCAAGAATGCATTGTAATCATTGCTTGATATGCATTTTTCTTTGTTAGGGAGTGGCACTTTTCAATGAATATCGCAAAAAAATCTGATTTGGAATCAGGATAATTCTTTTGTACATATGATTTTTGCTTAGCATCTGGTGCCATGTAAGGCGGATTTGTAATAACTACATCATATTTTTGTACTAATAATTTAGCCTGTTTGATTAATGGCTTCAACAAATCATTTAATTCATCAACTTCTGATTGTACTACTAAATCCTTGTTAATTGCTTCTTCTTTTAATTCATCTAAATGGCTTTTAAGATTGTTTAATTGTTCTACTGTACAATCAAGATTCAATATAGATCCAAATTCTTTGGCATCTTGAAATACATTAACTAAATAATGTGCCAAATCCGTATATTTATCTAAGTATTGTTCAAATTCTGGCTTTAGTGGTGCTATTGGTTCTCTGATTTCTATAAGATTAAACTTCGTTTTCTTATTCAGAATTCTTCTGTTGTAGGATCTTGCTTTCATCATTAATGCAAAGTAGGCAAGATGGTATGCACGTTCATCAATTTCTAAACCATATAAGTTATTTTCAAGAATGGATTTTGCTGCATCTCGATCTGAAAAACCTGCATCTCTATAGATATCCATCAATACATCAAAAGCATAGACTAAAATATGTCCTGATCCCATACATGGATCAATCACTTTAATGTCTTCTGGCTTTAGCTTCGCATGTTCTTCTTTGATCTTATTTAATTGTTCAATAACTTCAGGTTCTTGTTTTGCTTCTTCAAGATAATATTTCCACTCTGAATGATCAAAGTCTGGATGACCATCTAACCATAATCTTCCCAAAGAGTTTTCTGTCATGTACCGAACAATCCAATCCGGTGTAAACAACTGTGTAGCAGCTGGAATATCGTCTTTTGTATAGTTCTTCTTTTTCATGACGATATCTTTTAATTCCGAATTATAGTATTGGTATAACCAGCCAATTATCTGAACCTGATCTGTCCAGCTGTCTTCATCAATATCCGTTATTAACTTAGCTAATACACTGTCTTCTTTTAATAAATTATCTGGGAATAATAACGTTTTATAGTCTTTGATAGAAGTAAACATATCTGGAAGATACTGATTCATGTCATTACATAAAGTCAGTAATAGATATTTATATAATTCTTCTTGCTTGTTTTCTTCAATATAATCAAATACTTTCTGTTTATCTAAACCATCTAATTCAACATGAATCGCATCTGTTAATAAATCTGGTTTGAATTCATTGTTGTCATTAGTAAAAACTCTGATTCTTTGTGGAAGATAGTTATTTACTTCCATATAACGAAGGGCAATAAAACGGTTAAACCATGTATAAGCCACTTCTTCAATGACATGTTCATATCCATTCTTTTTTACTTCAGTGATCAATTCATTTAATTGCTTCTTTTCATCACCTGTAAGAAGTCTGCCATTTACGTTATCTGTATTGTAGCCAGGAAGGCTAGATTCTGTAACATCATATTCATATGCTTTCTGCGCAACCTGTTTCATTAATTCAGTACGTGCCCATACAGCATAATTCTTTATTGCGTTTTTATTCATAATCCGTCTCCTTCCTACTTGATTTGTATTTCATCATCATCTGTAAGATAACTCAATAATTTATTTTTTATATTTTGAACATAACGATCAATATCTTCTTTACTTGATAAATTAGCCTGGTTAAATACAACTGCACGTTGAACCTGACGTACCTTTTTAGCTTTTACAGGTTTTACTGGCTGTACAGGATCAACATGAATATCCTCATCTGTATTAAAGATACGATCCATCTTATCTATAATATTGTCTTTTAAAGCTGTAATTGTATTCTGCTTGGCATCTAATTGTACCAGGCTATTTAAACGACTGATTTCCTGTTTTCTGGAATCAAACTGATGGATTGCATTATTTAATTCTGCTTTTAATTTTTCTTCATTGTCAGCCTTTAAATGCACTTCATTTAAGCAAGAATCAACCAGATCATTCAATTCTGCTTTTTTCGCATCTACAACTTTATTTCTTTCATTCTGGATAGTGGAAATACAATCATTTAATTCTGGAATACGATTATATTTGAAATTATTTGAAATCTTAGTAATATCGTTGATTCTTTCAATAGCATCTTTAATTTCTGGAATTTCGTATAAATAATCTTTTTCATAATCCATGACATCATGCTTTAAATTTAATGCATTATCGTAAAGTTTGATTTGTGACTGATAGAAGTTTTTAACATTGATCATATCATCCTTTGTATCCAATAGGTCATCTTCTAAATCACAGATTGTATTAACTAGAGCAATATTATCGTTTTGAGCTAAAAGAACTTTGTTAATGTATTTTAAAGCTTCCTTGATTTCATGAGAACCAGGATGCATTACCATATTGTTCTTTTTGTCCATATCTTCAAGATTGAATCTTTCGGTATTGAATTCTTTTGTGATAAATGCGACTAATCCATCTTCATCACTAGGAACATCCATAACTTCAAAATATTCTTTTAGGATATCTCGAACCATTTTCATCTTCTGAGCAGGGATCGTTTCACGAATAGAGACCTGTGTAAATCCTGTTTCTGATTTCTTACGTAAGAAATCAACTAAACGGTAATCATTTGGTTGAATGGTTTCTCCAGAATGCTTGATTGTGATTTTCTGAGCCTGAATCAATCTTGCGATAACAGAGGCAATATCAATTTCTTTCCAACCATATGGAATATTTTGATAACGAGATTGAATGTCCGCCATTGAAGTAGGCATTTTAGCAGCTGCCTGTTTTTCTAAGTATCTATAAACTTCTTCCATGGCACCTTTATCCGGTTCCATTCCATCTAAGACAACAACTGTCCCATTTAAGATATTTCGAATATCTGCATCTGTATTAACAGGCGTATCAATTAACGTAATACCAGAATAAGTATGTTCTACCAATGTTTCTAACGCTTTATCTAGTACTGTCTTTGCAGAAGTACCAGGAATAGACATTATTTCACCATCGATATAGAACTTACCTTTGATAATCGCATCGCTGATCTTATTTTTTGCTTCAGACAATAATCGACGTGCTTCTTTTTGTTTATTTGTGATAATTGTCTGAATGGATTCCGGCAACTGATTGACATTCTTTTGTTTAATGAATTTATCAATCTTTAATGCATTTTCAATATCATTGAATACAGAATATTCATCCGATAATTTACAAATTGCCTCATATCCTTTTGAATCAGCAATCAATTTCAAATCACTGGCATCATCAAAAGCTTCGGTCACAAATCTTAGTTTCATTCCACCAGCCGTATTTCCATGATTCTGGCTGTCTACCGTTTTATCAAAATCAAAGTCCAAATTATAATCATTCTTCGAATATCTATATTTCTTTGTTGTATAAATATCATCAAAAATCGTTTTACATACCTGACTAATTACAGCAGATGCATCGATATTCTGATTGCTGATTTCACGTGCGATATCCTGTTCTTCATCTGTTAAGAACTGGTAGATATCTCCATTACGTGCAATATAATTCTGTTTCTGAAGACGATTTAAAGAATCTTCTACCTGTTGTCTTAAAACAATCTTATCTACGGTAATAGAATCCGCCATTAAAATGGTCAGGTTTTCAATATTGGATTTAATATCATCAATATAACGAACTAAATAAAGTAACTTCAATAAATTTACATCATCAACAGTTAATCCATCTCCATTATTGGCAGCTCTTTCTGCTCTTTCAATCACAGAGCGAACAGAAGTATCCAGAAAACTATGCAACGTATCATAGAAGGCGTACATTGGAACCAGTGTCAGTTCATTTTTATCTTCAACATTCTGTGCAGATTCCTGGAATCCATTTAACATGGATCTTTCACCACTCGACTGATGTTTTCCTGCATGACCATGCTTACGAATTTCATTAAATACTTTCTGCATAATCGTAAATTGATAAGGTACAAAAGGGAAAATACGGGCAAACTCATCTTCAGACGTATAACCTTTAAGATCTTTTACATCTGTATCAAAAGCATACAGATTATTTAATATATTCTCATTATTTTCATACACTCCATCTAAGACTTCATTCGCTTCATCTGTTTTTGTTAGTAAACGCTTTTCAATAACTTCACCAACGGAAGAGGAAGTTAAGCTTAATCGAATCGCAAAACGAGCCATAATACGTGAAAACTCATCCGTACGAACTTTAATCATTTCATCCAATGCTTCTTGTCCTGTTGCTACAATCCAAACTTGTCCTCTACAAACAGATCCTAATTTTTCAATCAAAGACTGTAAGTTAAGTAGCATACTTGTATTTGTTCCAATATATTGACCAGCTTCATCAATCATAAATAACAAGCGGAAGCCTTTAGGTTTTGAATCTACATATGCTTTAATTTCATCTACTAATTGACCAACAGAATAATCTACAGGTGTTTTATCATTAAACCATAACGCAGCATCTTCCTCGCTCATTGCACCACATTCAACAACAGCTTGAATAACAGCTTTTTTAAAGAAATTGTATGTACCTCTGGCTTCTTCCCATTCTTTACCACGAATTTTCTTAAAGCTTTCTTTGAAAGAATCCATCTTACCTTGGTTGGAAATATATTGTTCAAGTTTGGCAAGTCTTAAGTCTTTTCCATAGAATCCCAAATGTTCATAGAAAACTTTGGCAAATACTCTAAGTACAGCCGTATCATCTTTTTGTACGGATCCTTCTACATCAATATTGAAAAGAATTGTTTCAGTTGGAACTTGCACACATTTTTGAACATTCATGAAAGAAAGTTCATCATCAAATTTTTCTTCAAAATAATCAACCGTTTTCTTGCCATCAATTTCTTTATTTTCAAGTAAGTAAGAAAGCATCTTTAAAAAGTGTGATTTACCACTTCCAAAGAAACCAGTGATCCATACACCGACATTATCGGTAGGTGTATCAAATGATTCACTATATTCATTAAAAAATTTTGTAAAATGCTTCTTCAACTCTGTTGTTACAACATATTCTTTAACTTCCTGTTTAACAACATCTTCTTTTTCCTGTTCTACCTGAACGACACCATTAATTGTACGATCGATGTCGTCTTTAAACATCTTCTTGATTTCCATAACTTTGATCTCCCTTAAATCATGTTAAAAGCACGATAATATTCATTTGATTTTAATTGATTAAATAATTTAACATAATGCCCATCAAATGTTCCCGGATACAAAACAACAATTGGTTTGTCATTCATATCTTCCTGTAAAGCATTCAACAGGGCATGTACACGCATAAATGGAAATACTTTTCCAACCCCTGTAATCATCAATAAATCTTTATCACTAGAAAAGTTACTTATGATTTTTTCAGAGAACACCTTAGCATCTATTGTGTTTGTAAGTTGTTCTTCTAAGAATTCTTTACCATCATCCTGTTCCATTTCAGGAATGCTTTCTAGAATATCCATATCTTCACATATAGATAAGAATGTTTCATATAAATCAACAATTTGCACATTACATTTCAATTGCTCATGCTCTAATCTTTCTGTAAAACTACGAACTGTCATTTCATCTTTTGGGTTATAGCAAAACATTCGAATGTTAACTTCATTACTTAAACCTTTTCCTTGAAGAAAGTCATCTTCTTGAATTGTCTTTTTTAAATGATCTAATCTTTCTGTAATATCTGACATGATGACCTCCTTACATACATCCAAACGCAATCAACGCTTCTTTATTGTTTGAATCTTCAATGGCTTCTTTTACTCTGAAATCCAGAAGGACTGGATTTAATACTTCAGATCTTGAATTATCCAAATATCCATTTTCAACTAAAGTCTTTTTTAAAACCTGTTTACACTTGCCAATAGTTGCATCACTCCAAGAAGCAACTACATCATTTTGTTCTTGAAGACGAGTGAAAAAAGAATTCAGATCCATTTTTGTGAAAGAAGTATCTTTCGTTCTATATTTTTCACCAATTACGGTGATCATAAATTCCCAGACAAGTCTGTAATAATTCATCATCAAAAATAGGCAAGCTTGTTTAGCTGCATCCGCTGAATCATTGGCAACAATGTCAATCCATTCATGACTATTTGCTTTATTGAATCGGTTTAAGCAAACTTGTGTAATATTTTTAATCATTCTTTCGGTTGGGTATTGAAACAAATTATTATCTGTAACTTCCTGAATGATCTGTTCATCTGATTTCCCTTCTTTTATAAGTCTAGCAACAATTCTCATTTCATGAAAAAGAAATTGTTCTCTTGTTATGGTTCTATATGATGTATTTATATCCATTATACTTATTCACCTCGTTCCTCTTTAGGAATAATTTCTACAACATCGTCAAATGTGCAATTGAAATAATCACAAATATCTATCAATTTATCCATAGAAATAGCTTGTCCTTTGGATAGTTTAGCTAATGTTCCAGATGATAATCCTATTTTTTCAGCAAACTCTGTTTTTGTTAGATTCGCATCAATCAAAAGCTTAAATAAATTATTGTAGCTTACTTTCATATCGTTAACCTCGCATATACAAATTCATTATACCTTTTCTAGTAATCAGTTTGAAGGAAATCTTCACTTTTTTAAAGATTTTTATCAATTGTTTTAAATTATATTGATAGTTTATAAATATATAACCATTGCTGCAATACATATACAGTGTTCTAATAATGTTAATGGTAAAGAATCGAAGTCCTCCTAACTCTTTTCGTTTTTGAAAAGAGAATAGATTTTTAGAATACAACGAATTGGTACAGATCTCTGTTTCAGACAGTTGATCTGTTTTTTTTATCCCTTTCAAGGCTAAAAAATGCCTTTTTTGTGGACTTTCAAGTGAAGGGGAAATTGTTTCTCCTTCACAAAAGGAGGAATAATTAAATGTATAACTATGGTTATGAAAAGAAAAAGTATTTAGAAGCAAAAGAAAAAGAAGAAAACTTACTACGATTATTAGGATTTCCTGAATGGAAGATACGATATCTTCGTGAACTAGATGATTTTGATTTCAATAAAAATCGCAGTTTTCACCGTAACGAATCACCAACTGAGGTGAAATTCTTTCTAAATGAACCTTCTGAAGATTATATAAGTGAATATACATGGGAAGATGTACTGAATGGAGTTAATGATGCCGTTGTTTATAAGCATTTAAAAACGTGTGATCCTGTCATGCAGAAAATTATTGTAATGTTGAAAAACAAGTATTGTGTGTGGGAAATTGCTGAAGATTTACATATGACGAATAATGCAGTTTATAAAAGAATCGAAAAATTCTCAAAAAAATGTAAAAAGAGAGGCTAATAATTCACGATTTCAAGGACTATCTAGTGAAGGGAGATATGTAATCTTCCTAGTAGCTCTTTGAAAACAACATAACAACTATTAGATACAACACTTATATATTCGAGCTATTTCACTACTGCGCGATGATGTTTTTAGCGAGCGATGATACTTTAGATTGATAAACAATGATGCTGATTGTGCCATGACAATATATAAGATAATGATACTTCTAGCGACAGGCTCAAGCGTAATATGGGTTGGTGCGATGCCAATGAAAGATAATTAGCAACTATCTTGTCTAATAGGATTCCTTTGTTTTCAGGTAATCAGGTGATAAATAGAAAACACGATAAATATTTTATTTTTAAACATCAACCGGGATATACTCCCGGTTTTACATAAGGAGTGAATATACATGAAAGTTAAAAGAGGAGAAGTCTATTTAGCAGATTTAAGTGATGCATCTGGATCAGAACAAGGTAAAGTTCGACCTGTTGTAATTATTCAAAATAATCGGGGTAATAAATATAGTCCAACGACCATTGTGGCTTGTTTATCTTCCAAGATTTATACAAAACATCATTTACCAACACATCATCTTTTACCGGAGAGTATTGGATTGAAATATAAATCTATGGTCATGTGTGAACAGATTCGTGTCATTGATAAAAGTCGTTTGCAAAAGAAAATTGCTACTATTGGTAGATTAGATATGATGGCGATTGATCGAAAAATAAAAATCAGTTTAGATCTACGTTTACATAACCAAAGAAAGTAGCTTTGGTTATGTTCCCTTTCCTTTTGGAAGCAGTCCTTTCCCAGCTGCTTTCTTTTATTTTGTAGGTGAGAATTTCTGTTTTAAAAATTTTATAGTGAGGAGGAACAAAGCGATGAAACAACCTGTTATATGCGAAAAGAAGACGTATACCGTTGCTGAAATCATGGAAATACTTGGTATTGGAAGAACAGCAGCCTATGACTTAACAAGAAAAGGCTTATTTAAAGTGATTCGTGTTGGTAAATTACTTCGTATTAACAAGGAATCCTTTGATCAATGGTTTGACAGTCAACAATAAAGGAGGAATGAGGGATGGCTGTAATTTTAAAATTGGGAAAGAAATATCAAATTACTTACGAAGTAGTCACACCTACAAAGGAAATAAAGTCAATCAAAGAAATATTCGATAATTATGAAGATGCAGCTAAACGAAAAGAATTATTGGATGGTGAAGTTTGTATGTTTTCACCAGAAAGTTTGTTTGTAGATGTCATGGAAGACTGGCTTGCTGATCCGTATTTCAGAGATCATTTAAAAAAATATCACGAAGCTCAAAAAAACTATGATGTGTATCTTCGTAGCCTGGTAGAAACAACAAAAGTTAAAGAAATTGACTCAACTTTTGCAAATTCTATTATTAACCAACTATGTGCTACAAAAAGCGTAGGAAGAAATAGTGCATTATCTGTTAAAACAATCCGTGCTTGCAAGTTACTACTTATCAGTACTTGCGATCATGCAATTAAGATGGGAATCATGGATGAAAATCCATTCAATGAAATACACATTTCTGATCCACATAATTTTAAAAAGAGGCCAAAGAAATACGCAGATTGGACATATGAAACGATGATTCAAATTTTTGATGCATGCAAAGAAGAAAAAGCTTTACGTTATTATGCAGATCGTATTTGCAACCGGAATGAATGTAACAGATGTTCTTGGTCTAGTTTGGAGCGATTTTTATCATGAAAAAGATAAATACTATATTCGAACAAATAAAGTAATGGAGCGCATGTATGAAAAAGAATTGCAATTTCTTCCTAAAGATTATGTTATCCAAAAATATGTTCATGATAAGAAAATAAAATTAAAAACACAAGTTGTTCATCATTATGTAGATAAAGAAAATATCTACTCTATTCCATGTGCCTTATATGAATTATTACAAAATTGGAAAAAGAGATCGAAAGAAATCTATCATTTTGATATAAATCCTAATTCATTAATGTTTACTACTTATGGAATTAATCCATATGATGATCGTCTCGTACTTAAACATCTAGATCAAACTACATTAAATCTAAAACTACCTAGACACACTTTAGCAGGATTAAAATTTTTTTCTAGTAAAACTTCTCCAGATGGACGACATTATCGCGACATTTATTATTATGAACATAATGACATTTCTTTCAACCAGATTGGATTAACCGCAAAAGAAAAAGCTGTAAAAATAAACAAAGAATTTACGAAATCCATGAAAAAAGAATTGCCTGATAAGGATAAAAAAGATGCTGTGGATTTAGTAAAACAACTTAGTGAAGATAAAAATATACGTAAGAAATTATTGATGAAACTATTAGAAATTGAAAGTGGTGAATAAAATGGCATCCATACAAAAACGAAAGGATAAATACAATGTAGTTTATTATTATACGGATAAATATGGAAAGCAAAAACAAAAATGGGAATCCTTTAGAACATTACGGGAAGCTAGAAAACGTAAGGCAGAAGTTGAATTACAACAAGCCAATCGAACTTTTATTGCACCAAGTACTACGACTTTAAATGAATTCTGGCCAACATACGTGGATCTATATGGATGCAATAAATGGTCAATATCTACTATGGAAAAGAATACGGCCTTATTTACAACATATATTTCTCCATATTTAGGGCATTATAAACTGGATGAAATTCGTCCGATAACCATTGAGCAATATTATGCAAATCTAAAAGAAAGTGAAAACACAAAGAAGACAGGAAAAGTATCCACTCGTGTTGTCACAGAAGTTCATAGAGTTTTACGATGCACATTTAATGTAGCCGTAAAATGGGAATACATTTCCAATAATCCATTTTTAAAAGTAGATACGCCCAAGCATGATTATGAAAAGCGTGAAATATGGACAGCAAATCAAATTGCCAAAGCACTTGAAGTTTGCGAAGATCCAAAACTATCGATTGCCATCCAACTCGCATTTGCCTGTTCTTTAAGAATTGGTGAAGTGCTCGGTCTGACTTGGGATAATGTGCATATCAGTGAAGATGATTTTGCGTGTGGTGATACACACATTTATATAAAACAACAATTAGAACGCGCCCGTATGGATGCCATTGAAAAATTGAACAACAAAGATGTACTATTCATCTTTCCTCAATTTGAAAAAAGGAAAAATGCGACAAGACTGATATTAAAAACTCCTAAAACAGATAGTAGTGTTCGAAAAATATGGCTCCCAAACACATTAGCTTCTTTTTTGAAGCAATGGAAAGAGGATCAAAGTAAGTATAAGGAAGCCTATGGAGATGCTTATCATGATTATAATCTTGTAATATGTCAGCCAAATGGGATTCCGTGTGATGGAAGTATTATTCGTAAAGGCCTATCCAAATTAGAAGAAGAATCTGGACTTCCCCACGTTGTCTTTCATTCTTTGCGCCATACTAGTACAACCTATAAATTGAAATTAAACAATGGCGATATAAAAGCAACCCAAGGAGATACTGGGCATTCTCAAGCAGATATGGTCATGGATCTATATAGTCACATCTTAGATGAAGACCGAAGAGTGAATGCACAAAAATTTGAGGACAGTTTTTATAAACAACATATGGAAAACTATGTTGATGTCCCACAGGCAAATAAGAAAGTCGACATAGATAAAGTACTGGAAAAAATTAAGCAAGATCCTGATTTATTGCAGCTTCTAATAGCCACTTTGAGCGGTGATTAAATGATGTTTATTAGCACGTGACGTATCGTTTGATACGTCCTGTGTCGTAGGGTTCTATTCGATACCGTTAGATGATCATTAGAAATCCATTAGATGGCCCCAAAAATAGCACAAAAAAGTTCGGATAAAGATAGGTCATCCGAACACCTTTATAACTTAATTGTTTTTCTGTTTGAAACGTAAATTTTAACAGTGATGAAAAGGTGTATTAAAAAACAAAAAAAGCGGAAAAACCGCTTAAATAAAGGCTAAAATGGTATTCCGGATGGGATTCGGACCCACGACCTTCCGCTTAGGAGGCGGACGCTCTATCCAGCTGAGCTACCGAAATATCTATGCTTATAATACCACAACTTCTACCTCTTGCTTAGGAATTTGACCTCCTGTTTAGGAGGCGAATGCTCTATCCAACTGAGCTACTGGGACATATCATGATTTTAACACAATTCTGTAAAATCAACGATTGTTTTTACATGGTTTTTTTCAAACGCCTTTTGATTGTTTGGATTTACTAAACCAATACACTCAATATTTAATGATCGAGCTGTATTGATCGCATACATCGAATCCTCAAATACAATCGCACTTTCTGCAGTTGTATTTAAATCTTTCAATACATACTCATAAATATCCACTTCTCTTTTTGACATCTTCAATTCATCTGCTGAATATACATTCTCCATATATTCCAACATACCAAGTCGATCTAATACTTTTTCAGATAATGCTCTTGTGTTTGATGTCAATACAGCCATCTTTTTATTTTCTGAAGCACACTTCTTTATATAATCCAAAGCACCCTTCTTTGCCTCAATATGATACGCATATTGATTCAAGATATCTTCATTTACTTCATTGAACATCCAAGCCTCATCTTGTTTAGTATGAAATCTTTCTTTAATGTATGTTAAAACTTCCGAAAATTTCATTGTAAAAAAGATTTGACGAGCCTCTTCCATACTCATATACAAATCCATCTTTTTAAATAAACGAATGATGGCATCTTCCCATACGTGCATCGATTCAATTAATGTATCATCTAAATCAAAAAGTATTGTTTCCATATTTCACCTAAATGGTGCGCCTGACAGGGCTCGAACCTGCAACCGCCAGAATCGGAATCTGATACTCTATCCAGTTGAGCTACAGGCGCACTACTCGATAATTATAGCCTAAATTAGTTTCATAATCCATTAAAATGTGGTATAAAAGTTAAGGTATATTTTAGGAGGAGAAAAATTTTTCATGGCAAAACGAATTATTCAAGTTGAAGAAAAAGTACCCGCAAATCTGCTGATACCATTAAGTATTCAACACATGTTCGCAATGTTTGGAGCCAGTGTATTAGTACCATTCTTATTCGGTATTAACCCAGCTATCGTACTATTCATGAATGGTATCGGAACATTGTTGTTTATTTTTATCACAAAAGGAAAAGCACCAGCCTATTTAGGAAGTAGCTTCGCCTTCATTGCTCCCGCAAATATCATTATCGCAAAATTTGGATATCCATACGCATGTGGTGGATTTGTTGCGGTAGGTTTTTGCGGATGTTTATTGGCAATGATCATCAAGAAATTTGGAACAAAATGGATTGATATCGTACTTCCATCTGCTGCAATGGGACCTGTTGTTGCATTAATTGGTCTAGAATTATCTTCATCGGCTGCAAATACAGCTGGAATTCTAGGAGATAACATTGACCCTAAAAACGTGATTGTTTTTGCGGTTACACTTGGTATGGCCGTTATTGGAAGTGTATGCTTCAAAAAATTCTTAAGCGTCATTCCAATCTTAATTGCCGTAGTTGCAGGATATTTAACTGCTGTTGCCGTAGGTATTGTTGACTTTACTCCAGTCCTTCAGGCAAGCTTTATCTCAATTCCAAACTTTCAAGCACCAAAATTCAGTATGGATGCCATTCTAATGATGCTTCCCGTATTATTAGTTATCGCATCGGAACACATTGGTCACCAAATCGTTACAGGTGAAGTTGTAGGAAGAAACTTAATTGAAGATCCAGGACTACACCGCTCTTTATTCGCAGATAACTTTTCAACAATGATTTCAGGTTTAATTGGATCTGTTCCAACTACAACTTACGGAGAAAACATTGGAGTTATGGCGATTACTGGCGTATATAGCGTACAAGTTATTGCCGGAGCTGCCATCCTATCCATCATCTGTTCATTCATTGGTCCATTATCCGCATTGATTCAAACAATCCCAAATCCAGTTATCGGTGGAATTAGCTTCTTACTATATGGTATGATTGGTACCAGTGGATTAAGAATTCTAGTCGACCAAAAAGTCGATTATGGAAAAAGCGTAAACATGATCTTAACATCCGTTGTATTCGTTGTTGGATTAAGTGGAGTAACAATTCACTTAGGAAATATTTCCTTATCAGGAATGGTACTTGCTTGTATCACAGGAATGATCATGTCTTTACTATTCTATATTTTTGAAAAATTCCATTTATTAAATGAAGAAGCGTAAACTAAAAATTGTCATCCCAAGATGACAATTTTTTTAATGTCTTGCATCATAATAAATCGATGCTTTTACTTTTTCTGTATGCTCTTTACCGCAAAGCTTTTCTAGAATCGCAAACGCAAACTCAATACTTGCTGCCGCACTTACACCCGTAATGATGTTTCCGTCTGTAACGGCATATTCATATTGGTATTCACCACCAAAATCTTCATCCATATCTTTAAAACAAGTATATTTCTTACCTTTTAAGATACCTTCATGACCTAAAATCGTTGGAGAAGCACAAATAGCTGCCAATACTTTATTTTCGGCAAATTCATGAGCTAATTTTAATACTTCTTCATTTTTTTCTAGCTTTTGATAATGTGGACCACCAGGTAAAACTAAACAATCCACATCACTAAAGTCATATGTATTCATTGGATATACACTTGAATAAGTTACACCAAAACGACCCGTAACCTGTTTTTCATTGTTGACACCAATCATATCCACATCAAGTCCACCGCGTCTAAGTAGGGCAATTGGACCCATCGCTTCTAATTCTTCAAATCCATTTTCTAATAACACTGCTACTTTCATGTTCGTCACCTCTTTAGATTTAGTATACAACAGACTATAATAATTGTGAAAGGTTGTGATTATATGAAAGAAACAAAAACAGAAGCTATATCATCTGCCATTCTATGTGTCCTGTCTGGCTTAGTCTTATGCATATTTAACGTATCCATATTAACAACAATTACACGTGTTATTGGATTGATCTTTTTAATCATCGCGATTCTATTTCTTTATACATATTTCAAAAAAAGAAATAGTACAACATTCACAACACTTATATTAAGTCTATTCCTATTATCTGCAGGCCTGTATATGAGTTTTGATCCTAAGAAATTTATCAGTATTTTACCTATGCTTGTCGGAATCGTATTGATTATCAATTCGCTATCCCATTTTCAAAAAGTATTACTCTTAAAAGACAATGGATTTGAAAAGTGGAAAGTCAATCTTGCAGGAGCTATATTCATTCTAGTCATTGGTGTTGTATTACTTATGAAACCCATTCAATCCTTAGACTTTATTTTCTCTTTAACCGGATCCTTCTTAGTCTTAAATGGAATCCTAATCTTTTTAGATCAATATTTCATTCAAAAAACGAATTCATAAAACGAAGTACGCCCTTTTCATTATTTGTATAGTCGCTAATATACTTAGCGACTTTTTTTGCCTGTGCACTCCCATTTTTCATCGCAACACCATATCCACAAGATGCAAGTAATTCCACATCATTTCCATTATCTCCAAATGCCATTACATTAGAAATTGATACACCCTTCTTCCTACATATATATCGAATGGCTTCAAGCTTACCTACATCCCTTTTACATAATTCGGTTCCAAGTTTCCCCACATCATAAAACCGATATTGTGGATGGTGTTTTAAAACTGATGTTTTAAATTTTGGGATTGTAATCCCCGCAAAACAAACCTTATCATACAATGCTTCATTTAATACAACATCCTTTTCAAATTTTGCTTTTTGTAATGATTTTATATAATGTGAATCCAAAGGAATAATTGAAAATATTTTCTTAATAATATTCATAACAGAAACACCAAACATCGTATATCCACCATTTTGCCAAACATAACTAATCATATGATGTTTCTTTGCTTCTTCTACCAATTCTTTTACTTCATCTTTTGAAAGTCGTGTAAAACACTTTTTCTCTCCATCTAAAAAATCATGTATTTCTAAACCGTTAGAACTTGCCACAAAACCATTGTATTCTCGTAATTTCAATATTTTAATTGCTTCACCCAACTCTTCATAAAATCTTCCAGTCACGATTCCAACTACAATACCCTTTTGTTCAAATTCAATTATTTTATGAATTGTATCTTCATCGATATGTTTATGCTTATCATACAAAGTTCCATCTAAATCAAAAGCAATAATTTTAACCATTTTTTACCTCTTTGCTAGAAAACCTACTAAATATATATTATTATAATAGAAAGAAAAGGGGAATAAAAATGAAAATATCAACTAAAGGACGCTATGCCCTTCGCTTACTTATAGATTTAGCTCAACATAATGATTCAGGTTTTATAACACTAAAAGACATTGCCGCAAGACAAAATATCTCCAAAAAATATTTGGAACAAATCGTACCCATTCTTACCAAGAGCCAAATGGTTCAATCCAACCGTGGTTTTCAAGGTGGATACAAACTTTCTAAAAGTCCAGACCAAATCTGTGTATATGATGTATTAGTCGCAACTGAAGGAAATTTATCCTGTGTTGCCTGCCTAGATTCGGATGTAAATACATGTCCGAGAAAAGAAGATTGTGCAACACTTTATATTTATGAAGGATTAAATCAAGTGATTGAAACCTATTTAAAAGGAATCACACTCCAAGACATTTTAATTCACGAACAAAGCTTTGATTATATAATCTAAGCTTTTCTTTTACTTTTTTTAAAGATAATATTACAATAATGGATAGGAAATGAGGTTAATTTATTATGAAAACTGAAACAAAATGTTTACATGCTGGCTATGAGCCAAAAAATGGTGAGCCAAGAGAAGTTCCAATTTATCAAAGTACAACTTTTAAATACGATTCAAGTCTTCAAATGGGAAGATTATTCGACTTAGAAGACAGTGGATATTTCTATTCACGACTTCAAAACCCAACAAATGATATTGTCGCAAGTAAGATTGCTGCATTAGAAGGTGGTATTGCTGCAATGCTTACATCAAGTGGACAAGCTGCAAACTTCTTTGCGGTATTCAATATCTGTGAAGCAGGAGATCACTTAATTGCTTCTAGTGCCATCTATGGTGGAACATACAACCTATTTGGTGTAACAATGAAGAAAATGGGTATTGATTGTACATTTGTTGACCCAGAAATCAGTGAAGAAGATCTCCAAAAAGAATTCAAGCCAAACACAAAATGTGTCTTTGGAGAAACAATCACAAACCCAACTGTACGTATTTTTGATATTGAAAAATTTGCGAAAGTTGCACATGCGAATGGAGTGCCATTAATTATCGATAACACATTTGCTACACCAATTATGTGTCAACCAATCCAATGGGGAGCTGATATCGTTACTCACTCTACCACAAAATACATGGATGGACATGCATCTTGTGTAGGTGGGGCCATTGTAGATAGCGGTAATTTCAACTGGTTAGAACACGCCGATAAATATCCAGGACTAACTACACCAGATGAATCCTACCATGGTATTGTCTATGCTGAAAAATTTGGTGAATTAGCTTATATCACAAAAGCTACAAGTCAATTGATGCGTGATTTAGGATCAATCCAAGCACCTCAAAATGCATATTATCTAAACTTAGGACTAGAATCATTAGCTGTTCGTATGAAGGCACATTGTGCAAATGCATTAGCTGTAGCTAAATACTTAGAAGCCAATGAAGATGTTGCATGGGTAAAATATGCAGATCTTGAAAGTGACCCTCATCATGAACTAGCTAAAAAATATTGTCCGAATGGAACTTGTGGTGTATTGTCATTTGGATTAAAAGCCGATCGTGATCAAACTGAAAAATTTATGGACAGCCTAAAATTAGCTTCGATCGTAACCCATGTTGCCGACGCAAAAACTTGTCTATTACACCCAGCAAGTCATACGCACCGTCAAATGAGTGAAGAACAATTAAAAGAAGCTGGTGTGGCTCCAGACTTAATTCGTTTCTCTGTAGGTCTTGAAGATGCACAAGACATCATCGACGATTTACAACAAGCACTAGATGCCATGAAAGCTTAGCCTTTTACAGAATGGAAATTTCCATTCTGTTTTTTTTCGCGTATAATAGTAGATATACAAAAAAGGAGTTGTTCATATATGCCAATCAACATACCCGATGATTTGCCCGCAAAAGACATATTAGAAAGTGAAAAAATCTTTGCGATTGAAGATAAAAGTGCACATAGACAAAGAATTCGACCATTAAAGATCGTGATTCTAAATCTAATGCCTAAAAAAATAGAAACAGAAACCCAAATCTTACGATTAATTTCTAAAAGTGCACTACAAGTTGATATTGATTTTATGATGGTAAAAAACCATGTTTCTAAAAATACCAGTCAGGATCATTTAGTTAAATTCTATACATATTTTGAAAAATTAAAAAATAATTATTACGATGGAATGATCATTACAGGTGCTCCAGTAGAACATCTAGAATATGAAGATGTGGATTATTGGAGTGAACTTGAAGAAATCATGGAATGGTCTAAAACTCATGTATATTCCACACTACATATTTGTTGGGGAGCCCAAGCTGGACTGTATTATCATTATGGAATTCAAAAACATATCTTGCCAGAAAAAGTATTTGGCATCTTTCCAGAACAATTAGTCGATGAATATGACTTTTTAACCAATGGCTTCGATGAAATCCACTATACACCGCATTCAAGACATACCGCTATTGATGAAGAAGCAGTTAAAAAAGTAAAATGCTTATCTATTCTATCTAAAAATGATGAAATTGGTTCAAATATCATTGTCACAAAAGACTATCGTCAAATATTTATTTTAGGTCATTTAGAATATGGAAAAGAAACATTAAAAGATGAATATTTCAGAGATTTAAAAGCCAATAAACCCATCCATATTCCATTCAATTATTTTCCCGATGATGATCCAGAAAAAGAACCTATCTTAAAATGGAGAAGCCATGCAAATCTTCTATATCGAAACTGGCTAAACTATGTATATCAATTAACACCATTTGAAATTGAAGAAATTGGAAAAATAAAAGAACCCATTGGTACGGGTTCTAGAGAAGATCATGGCTATGCCAAGACATTTACGAAGTAATTTTTTACTTCGTTTTTTATTGTTCTGCAAACATTGGAGTGGATAAATAACGCTCACCTGTATCTGGTAATAATACGACGATTGTCTTACCCTTATTTTCGGGACGTTTTGCGATCTGAATAGCCGCATATGTAGCAGCACCACTTGAAATACCCACTAGCATACCTTCATTATGTGCAATTAAACGACCTGTTTCATAAGCCTGTTCATTTGTGACTGTAAAGACTTCATCATATACACTTGTATCCAATGTTTTCGGAACAAAACCAGCACCAATACCTTGAATACCATGAGGACCTGCATGACCTTGGGATAATACTGGACTTGTTGCAGGTTCAACCGCAACCACTTTTACATTTGGATTTTGATCCTTCAAATATTTACCTGTACCACTTACAGTACCACCTGTTCCAACACCGGCAACAAAAATATCAACTTTTCCTTCTGTATCCTTCCAAATTTCTGGACCAGTTGATTCATAATGAGCCTGAGGATTAGATGGGTTTTCAAATTGACTTGGAATAAAGCTGTTAGGTGTAGCTGCAGCCAATTCCTGTGCTTTTGCGATAGCCCCTTTCATACCAGCCTTTCCATCTGTTAAAACAACTTTTGCACCATAAGCCTTCAATAAATTACGACGCTCTACACTCATTGTTTCAGGCATTGTCATAATAGCCTTATATCCCTTAGCTGCTGCAACAGACGCAATACCAATACCCGTATTTCCACTTGTTGGCTCAATCAATGTAGCTCCTGGCTTAATCAACCCTTTTTTCTCAGCATCTTCAATCATTTTCTTTGCGATACGATCCTTTACACTTCCAGCTGGATTAAAGAATTCTACTTTTGCAACAACGCTAGCTTCTAAACTTTCTTTTTCTTCAATATGTGTTAATTCTACTAATGGCGTATTTCCAATTAAATCTGAAATTGCTTTATATACTGTCATTTTCTTTTCCTCCTATTAAACAAATTCAATATTATTCATTTAAAGAGCTACAACATCGTTTCATAATCAGTGCCTCCGCTTACTATTCCTAGTAACTTTATAGGCATTATAGGAGTTTGTTTTTCCAAAGTCAATAAAAAAGTGATAGAAATTTATCTATCACAAATTCTTTTGAATGAAATAAGAAACTCCATCATCTTCATTTGATTTTGTTAAATACTTTGCGACTTCTTTTAAACGATCCTGCGCATTCTCTACCGCAACCCCTTCGACAACTTCAAACATAGAAATGTCATTATAGTTATCACCAAAAGCTAATACAGAACTTGGCTCCATATCAAGATATTTTAAAAGCTTTAACAAGGTTTTACCCTTCGTCGAATCCTTATTTGTTAAAGTATAAATAATACCTTCCGATTGCATACATAATGTTTTGTCACAAACAGAATTTAATTGATTTTTTATCTTTTCCATATTTGGATGAATCATCACAACCTTAAATATTGATTCCCTAACAATATCTGCAATATTGGCATCTTCAACAATTTTGCATTTACCAATCAATCGTTTCTTAAATTCATCTAACCCATCTTGAGATCCAACTGAATAGATTGTCTGATTCGTATAAGCCAGGAACGCAACTTTGTTTGCGACTAATATATTTAAACAAGTCTTTAATTCACTAGAATCAATTGGACATTCATAAATACATGTATCACCCAAAAACATGTTTGCTCCATTATTCGTAATATAAGGTAAAGTAATATTTAATTCTTTTATATAATCCTGAATAATATGCACATTTCGACCCGATACAAAAGTAAGTGGAACATTCTTTTCAATCAGAACACTTTTAATATTTTGATCTAAACTTTTATCATCATGCAAAAGCGTGCCATCTAAATCAGCAACAATCAATTTAATATTTTTTAAAGACATTCCTTTACCTTTTCAACAATATGATCCGCATTCAAACCATATTTAGCTAGTAGTTCATTTGGGGTTCCACTCTCTCCAAAAGTATCCTGCATGCCCATCATTTCCATACGCACTGGACTCTTCTTAGAAGTTACTTCACTCACTGCACTTCCTAATCCTCCATATACATTATGTTCTTCGCAAGTAATGATCAATTCATAAGATTTTGCGATTTCTTCAATCAACTCTTCATCGATTGGCTTGATACAAGGCATATCTACAACTGTAACAGAAATATCTTCTTTAGCTAAAATTTTAGTGGCTTTCAATGCCTCTTGCACCATCATTCCTGTCGCAACCAATGCGATTTTATGACCTTCTCTTAAAACTTTTCCTTTACCCAATTCAAACTTATAATTTTCATCATATACATCTTCCACTGCACCACGACCCAGTCTTACATAACAAGGTCCATCTATATCAGCTACTGCCTTTACAATAGCCTTTGCCTGATATTGATCACATGGTACAAATACTTTCATATTTGGAATACTTCTCATAAGTGCAATATCTTCAATACATTGATGACTTGCACCATCTTCTCCAACACTGATACCGGCATGTGTAGCACATACTTTTACATTCAAGTTAGGATAACAAATACTATTACGAATCTGCTCAAAAGCTCGGCCTGCCGCAAACATCGCAAAACTTGATGCGTAAACCACTTTATTTGATGCAGCCATGCCTGCAGCGACTGCCATCATATTTCCTTCGGCAATTCCCATGTTGAAATGATGTTCCGGTCTTGCCTTTTTGGCATCGATTGTCTTTGTCGATTTTGTAAGATCCGCATCTAATACTAATACATCATCTCTTTCTACAACTAATTCTGCCAAAGCCTTTCCGTAGGCATTACGTGTTGCTTCTTTTGCCATTATTCAAGACCTCCTAACTCTTTCATTGCCGTTTCATATTGTTCATCATTTGGAGCCGTACCATGCCATACATAGTTATTTTCCATAAAGGATACACCCTTACCTTTGATTGTATGGGCAATGATCATTGTTGGTTTTCCCTTTTCATTCTTAGCTTGATTGAATGCATTTCTTAATTCATCAAAATCATGTCCATTCACATCCAATACGTTCCATCCAAAAGATTCAAATTTACTTGCGAATGGCTCTGGTGAAATCACATCATCAATATTTCCATCAATCTGTAAATGATTGTAGTCTAAAACGGCACATAAGTTATCCAATTTATAGTGAGCTGCTGCCATGCAAGCTTCCCATACTTGTCCTTCTTCACATTCCCCATCACCTAATAAGCAATAAATTCGATGTGTATTCTTATCGACTTGCTTATTGACAATAGCCATACCTACGGCACAAGAAATACCTTGTCCTAAAGATCCTGTAGACATGTCTACACCTGTAACTTCATTCATGTTGGGATGTCCTTGTAAATTTGAATTGATCTTTCTAAATGTAGTTAAATCATCATCTAACAAACCCTTTTCTTTTAATGTTCCATACAATAATGGACTCGCATGCCCTTTACTTAACACAAAACGATCACGATCAATTGAATCAACATTATCTTTATTGATATCCATCTGTTCAAAATAGATTTCTGTTAAAATATCTGCACCACTCAAAGATCCTCCTGGATGTCCTGAGTTAGCACTATGTACTTCGGTTAATATATTTTTACGAATACGATTCGCATGAAGTTCTAATTCTTTTATTTCCATCTTACTCAAATCCCTTATCTAACTTATCTCTTAAGAACACACCTGCATTCTTTACAACATCTTCCCAATCTTCATTATTCACATACCAGAATTCTCCGACAAACATACGCACTCCAAGTCGTTTCAATGTCTTAATATTCTTTACAAATTCCGTATGCCCTGTCCCAAATGGAATCTCACGATATTTTCCTGGTACAGTTTCTTTTAAATGACTCGCAAAAATGTGTCCTTTTCCACACATTAAATCTTCATCCACATCTACACCATACAATAAGGATGCGTTTTTTAAGTTTCCTATATCTGGATATACACCTAGATATGGACTGCTTACTAGATTTACATAGCGCATTGCCTTTTCTACTGTATCCATAAATGGTGTTTCCATTGTTTCAAAACCTAATACAACTCCTTTTTCAGCTGTCATTTCCACACATTTCTTTAGATTTGTTTCAAAATCATGATTCGTATATAAATCTCCATCTTCATAATAGACGTCATATCCAGCTAACTGAATAATACGAACACCTAAATCAGCTGCAAAATCTATGGCTTTCTTCATGATTTCCAATGATTTCTTTTGAATTTCTTTATCATGAGATCCAAGTGGATATTTACGATGTCCACTTAAACACATTGAAGAAATTGGAACACCCGTTTTTTGAATGGCTTCCTTGATTTCATCTGTTGGCTGATCCAATCTTGCAAGTTTTGCATCACTCTCATCAATACTGATTTCCAAATAGTCAAATCCACTCTTCTTGGCAATCGTTAATTTTTCTACCCAAGTAAGTGTACTTGGCATACTCTTTTCATATAGACCTAGTCTATATTCTCTATTTAGCTTGTCCATAATAAGCTCCCGGTCCATGTTTACGATTAAAATGTTTATCTAATAGAACCTGCTGCATGGAATCAATTTCATTGTTGCTTAATAAAGATGCGATCGCATTCATTTTTGCACATTTCTCTAAAACAACTGCGTTATGAACCGCATTGAATCCATCTGTTCCCCATGTGAAAGGTCCATGTGAATGTACCAATACACCAGGAACTCTGTCTGGATCTATATTGCGTGTCTTAAATTCTTCTACGATAACTTTTCCTGTTTCCAATTCATAATCTCCATGAATTTCTTCTTCCGTCATCAAACGAGTACATGGAACTGCTCCATGGAAATAGTCAGCCTGCGTTGTTCCTAATGGAATGATATCTTTTCCTGCCTGCGCAAAACTTGTTGCCCAAGTAGAATGTGTATGAACAACACCTCCAATATTTAGAAAATTACGATAGAATTCCAAATGTGTATCTAAATCAGAGCTTGGACGTAAATTTCCTTCTACAATATTTCCATCTAGATCCACAAGGACAATATCATCACGAGTCATTACATCATATTCAACACCACTTGGTTTAATGGCTACAATTCCTTTTTCTCGATCGATTTCAGATACATTTCCCCATGTGAATGTGATTAAGCCATATTTTGGCAATAATAAATTTGCATCTAATACACGTTGTTTCAATTCTTCTAACATATCTTAGTCCTCCGTTACAAAGTAGATTGCTGCTTGGGCTGCAGTATGGTTTGCACCAACAATGATGTCTCTATTATCCTCATGTACAACACATAGGTTGGCTGGTCCTACGCCTTTATCGACCATTGTGACTTTGTATTCTCCATCTTCATATGTAACGACAAATAATTCACAGTCTTTTCTTCTGACACCACATACAAATGCATTTTGTCCTACAAGTTTAGCACCGACTAAGGCATGCGCAAAATCAATTTCATTATCGTATTGCCATACTTTCTTATATTCACTTCCATCTTTCTTATAGATTTGAATAGTATTTCCATGGAATTCTTCAATCGTCATGATTTCATCCTGGCCATCTCCATCGATATCGATTGTGGCAATCTCACCGATATGTCCAGATAAAATTGGTTCCACCTTCCATTGTCCACCACGTTTTTCTGGTGCACTTACACGTAAGATTCCTTGATCACTTCCAAAGTATCCAACATCTTTACCATCTTCTTTTGTTTGCCAGAAACCATGGTTACGATATAATCCATCACATAATACTTCTAATTCAACTCCTGTACTTGGATCTTCCGGTAATTCAGCTACATAAATTCTTCCTGGAACACTCCAGTCATTCTTTTCTTTTTTAGAAGTAGCTACTGTAGCTAAAATCAAATAGTTGATGCCATTCTGATTAAAGATTCCAAAACGATGTACATAAGGCACAGACACAACATCTTTGAATTGCCATGTTCCATTATCGTATTTTCCCCATACGATTTTTGCCAAAGATGGAGTAACCTTTAAATAGAATTCTTGAACGCAAAGGAACTCTTTTTCTTTTCCTGGAATTGGAACGATTGACATACATCCACCTGGATGTGTCCATACATTTTCTTTTGTTTCATAATCTTTTCCATAGTACATATTACATGCGACATCTGGATCTTCACTAGCCAATAAAATATGGTTTTGACCATCAAAATAAATATTACTTGCACAATAGCAACGGTACATATCATCTAGTTTTTTCTTAACAATTTTCATGATTATCTCCTCTTTTTGTCTATTTTTGGGTATAAGAAAAGCTGCATAAACGCAGCTTTCATTTTTTTATTATTCACTAAGTGCTGCTTTTAAGCCTTCTTCGATTTCTTTTGCAGACATTACATTCTTAAGTCCAACAACTTTAGTTCCACGTTTCTTTGAGTCTTCAAACATAGGAACGAAGTTTTTTGAACACAATACGATATCATAATTTCCAGCAGCAGACTTTCCTTCACTCACTGCACAGTGATGAATTTCTTGTACATCAAGTCCCATCTTTTTAGCCACTTTTTCAACATTTAATTTAATCATCATACTTGTTCCAGCACCATTGCCACAACATACTAATAATTTTAATTTTGCCATTGTAATATCTCCTTTTATTCAGCACTTACAGCTTGTACTTTTTCTAAATATGCATCATAATCTTCTGTAATTAAGAAATATGTATCTGGGTGTTTACGATATTGTAATTGTGGAATTGCCACCAAAATCAATACTACGATTCCTACACCTACGTATCCAGCATATTTCATGATTACTGTAAAGATTGGCCATACTGTTGCCCAGTCAAACATTCCTAAATATCCTCCGTATTGACTTAATCCTACCCAGCCAGCGATTAAAGCAGATCCGAATACTTGAATTAAACCAGAAATAAATGGAAGAAGCATTGCAGCTTTGATACCACCACGATTATCAGCATATACAGCGATAACTGCATTATCGAAGAATACAGGAACGAAACCTGCAATTACCAATGTTGGTGAATGCATCAACAATAAAGCACCAATCGCTAAGAATTGTCCTAAAGCACCCATTAAGAATCCTACTGTTACAGCATTTGAACTACCAGATCCAAATACAGCGGCACAATCAATACCAGGAACAGCTCCAGGTAAAAATGAATTAGAAATACCTTGGAATGAATTTGTAAGTTCTGTAACGAATGTAC
This sequence comes from uncultured Holdemanella sp., assembly GCF_958348295.1. Taxonomy (NCBI): domain Bacteria; kingdom Bacillati; phylum Bacillota; class Erysipelotrichia; order Erysipelotrichales; family Erysipelotrichaceae; genus Holdemanella; species uncultured Holdemanella sp. Next base: position 21,017 of record NZ_CATVYQ010000002.1, on the reverse strand, counting down.
GAACACCTAATTGTAAGATAGCTAGATATACCGCAAAGTTAAACGCTGTTGTCATAGTATAGAAGAAGAAGTTTTGTGTTTCTGCGATAAATCCAGCTTCAACTAAATAATCCTTTCCTAATACCATTAAAATAGCACCAAAGAATAAGAACATCAAGATAGATGTTGCGACCATATTTTCATTAAAGATAGATAAGAATCCTGGGAATTTTAAATCATCCAAACGTTTTGAATTTTCACCCTTCATCTTTTTAGCAATATTACCAAATAATGCGATACCAAACATTTGTTGGTGAGCAATCGCAAAACCTCCACCTTCAGTTAATTCCTGCGTAATTTCTACTGTTAAGTTTGAACCAACAGCCCAATACAATCCTAAAATCAATCCCATAACAATTAGAATCGGTGTACTTCCTAATTTAGGGAAGCAGAATAGAATCAACCAGAATGCTGTTGATGCTTGTTGCATCTGTACATGACCTGTTGTAAATACAGCACGCATTTTTGTCCATTTTTTTAATCGAACTAAAATTAAGTTCATAATAAATGCGATCAACAATAAGATCATAACTTGAGAGAACGTTCTACCAAATTGTTCCTGTAAACCTTCTGTAACAGCGTTTTGTCCAAAATATGGATCAATAACCATTGCGTGTAAATTGAAACGATCTTTTAATCCAACTAAGATTGGTCTAAAGTTTCCAACTAAGCCAGAAGAACCAACACTTAAAATCATGTATCCTACTGTAGCTTTAATAAATCCTGCAAATGCATCGTAAATTGGTTTTTTCAATAATAAGTAACCGATAAATACGATCAAACCGATAAAATATGCGGGTTGCGTCAAAATATTTGTCGCAAAAAAGTCCCATACTGTCATTATTATATTCATTTTACTCTCCTCATATATTATTCATATTGATTAACGATTTCTTCTAAATCACCTTTTGTTTTTGCATTCATCAATGCTTCAACGATATCCTCATTCATCAAAGTATCCATTAATGATTGTATATTTTGAATATGCTGATCATGGTCAATTGCTGCTAAAGAGAAGAACAATTTTGCCTTTTTATCTGGATCTTCTGGATCAAAATCAACTTCTTCTTCCACCTTCATAAATGAAATAGCTGTTCCATTACATCCTACTGCTCCTTCTGTTGAGTGTGGCATCGCAATACCTGGAACAATCACAATATAAGGTCCATATTTATTGACACATTCAATAACAGCTTCTACATATTCATTTTCAACTGTATTATCCTTTAACAAAGGTGCATAACTTTGTCGAATGGCGTCTTGCCACGAATCAACTTTCTCAACAAAACAATAGTGTCCTTTTTCAACAATTTCTTTCAACATATTCATTACCTCTTCTTATAAAACTGATCGATATGGAACGTTAGGTTCCTCTTCGAAGCAATCCTCAAACCCTCTACGATAGTGATATTGACGTTTTGCTTTATCTGTTGGATATACATATTTACCACCTACATCCCAAATAAATGGATGGAATTTGTAATCTAACACATCTTTCTTATAATTATATAACAATTCAATTTCTTTTGGGTCTGCTTTAAAGTTAGTCCAAACATCATAGTGAATAGGAATAACTACATCTGTTCTTAAAGCCTCAGCCATACGTAAGATATCTACACTTGTCATTTTATCTTGCATTCCAACTGGGTTTTCTCCATATGATCCAAACGCAACATCAATATCGTAATCTTTACCATGTTTTGCATAATAAATTGAATAATGAGAATCTCCTGAATGATAAATATTTCCTCCTGGTGTTTTTACTAAGTAATTCACAGCCTTATCATCCATATCTGTTGGACATTTGCCACGAAGATCTTCACGATCCGGCCCCTGTGAATCCGTTGTTGTGATACAAGTACGATCAAATGAATCTAGCACAACAATTTCAATATCTTTAATTTTAAATGTATCTCCAGGTTTTACTGTAATGCAACGATCTGCAGGTACGCCCCATTTTTGCCACAATTCAACAGATTTTTTAGGACCAATGAATGGTACTGGAATTTCATTTCCATTTTCATCCACTGTAGTCATTCCTGATTTTAGTACGTGACTAGCATATTCAGCTGACATGTGATCTTGATGATAGTGTGTTGCTAATACTGCATCTACTTGCTTAATTGCGAATGGATCGATTACAAATGGTACGGCTCTTAAATTTGGCTGCATATTTCTACATCCGCACATATTAGCCATTTGATGGCCAACTTTCATTTTTCCATCACCATGAGTACGTTTACCATTACCTGCCCATAAGTCAATTGTAATGTTTGCACCACCAGGTGTTTTAAACCAAATACCAGTACATCCTAGCCACCACATTGCTACAGTGCCAGGTTTTACTTCTTCATTTTCAATTTCTTCATTCAACCAAGTACCCCATTCTGGGAAAGTTGACATGATCCAAGAATCTCTTGTAATTTCATCTACTTTTGACATTTTGTTTTCCTCTTTCTGTTTTTTTACCATGGTTTTTTGACGTTCAAATCATAAAACATTAAAAGATTAAAAACAATCACATTATATGTTTGTTTTAACTTTTTTATGATTGTTTAATTCTTTATATCCATTTTTACGTTCTTTTAATCCCGTTATATGATTGACTTATATGTTCTTTTTAGATAAAATAAACTTAAAGAAAGAAGGTACAACATGAAAACATTAGAAAAGATGTCTTTTTCACAAAATGCTCAACAAATTATATCTTATACATTCTATATTTTATTTGCAGGCTACAGTATTTATAAGATCATTCAAGCTGAATTTATATCTACTAAAATACTATTTATCATTCTATTAATCATTATCTTGGGCATTGCACTTTATTCTGAATATTTAAAGCATTTATATAGAAAGGCAATCAAAACAATTGCCTATGATTTAAATCCTGAAAAAGCAAATAAACAATTTAATGAACTATTAAAAAAAGACGTATTTCACGCCTATAAAAATGATAAAAAAATATTCGATACTTTATATTATATAGATCAAATGGAATATAAGAAGTGCTTGGAACATATTGAAGAAAACTCAAAGTTTTTCCACAGTTCAATTGATCAGTTATTGATTTATCATTACACAAAGTTCTATTGTTCATTTATGTTGAATGATTTAGATTGTGCAAAGCAAGAATATAATAAATTAGAAAGAATGCGTAACACAAAAGTAAAAGGTGCAAAGGTTTCACCATTATTTAACTGGGAATTTATGGATGCCGTATACTTAGTATCAAGAAAGGATTATAAACAAAGTTTGAATGTATTTAAATCCGTTAACACAGAAAATATGAATCCTAGAGAAAAAGCACAATACTATTATCAATTCGGATTATTATGTAATAAAATAAAAGAAAAGCATCTTTGTGAAAATTATAAAAATAAAATAATAACATTAAAAGGGTTAAGTAACACATGTAAAAAGGGAGAGGTTTTATGAAAATGACAAAAGAAGTCGTAGATAAGCGACGAAAAAAAATCATGCAAAAAATACAGGTCAAAGGTACTGTAAACGTGGAAGAACTGGCTTCAGAATTGAATGTAACACCATTAACAATTCGTAGAGATTTACAATATTGGGAAGACATGGGAGCTGTTGAACGTTTCTATGGTGGTGCTAAACTTGTTCAAAATTTTGTTGAACATGACATAGATCCAAATGAAGCTTATAAACATGCGATTGCCAAGTTTGCTGCAACATTTGTAGATGATGGAGATACAATTTTCATCAATACAAGCTCAACTGCACTATTAATCATAAAATATATCATAGGAAAAAGAGTCACAATCATCACAAATAACGGAAAAGCTATTTTCTGTGATCATGACCCAAATGTACAAATTGTAATGACTGGCGGCGAGCTTCGTTTCCCTAAAGAAACAATGACCGGTGATTTTGCCTTAAACAATCTTCAAAGAGTCAAAGCCAACAAGGCATTCTTAGGATGCAACGGATTTGACAGCGAAGTCGGCATGAGTACGGCAATACTTCCGGAAGTAATCATCAATGAAGCTATGATTTCTAGGTGCAGTGGGGCTGCCTTTATTTTAGCAGATGCGACAAAAATTAATTATGTGCATCAATTTGTAGTCGCAAAGCCAGACTCATTCGCATATCTAATCACAGATACTCGAGTGCCTGCTGAACAAATAGAAGAATTTGAAGAAAAGGGTATTCTTGTCAAACAATTAGATCCACTACTTAATTATAAGAAATGAGAAATCATTTCTTTTTTTAGTCCAACAACTCTAACCTATACTCCATCAAACATTCATTGGTTTCATATACACTCTTATGATTTTCGATACAATAAATCAATAATGCATCTCTTTTTACCTTTGGATACAACATACCATTATTCGATAATGACAATAAGTTATTTGTCATACGCAAATCCAAGCCTAATCCTAAACTTAATTGAATCACCTTATCTTTATTAGGAACCTTTGATCCATCAAAGATTTGATACCCATAATTCCTTTGAATCGTTGTCTTCGATAATACTTGTGCCTTAGTTACATGTTTAATTTCTAATATGTGATTTAAATATTGTGAAAAAGTTAAATCATCTAGACTTTCCATTAAAGTATTTAAACCATCACTCTTTGTTTCTTGAATTGTTTTTAATAATTGATTTGTCTCTGCCATAATACTTATAATATACACAAGAAAGAGCAATTTATGAAGACTTTACAAATAATTAAACAAGATCAAGATAAAACAATTTCATTAGTAGAACATGAAACATCACATGCAAAATATATCCAGAAAGAATTGAATTATTATGATAAAACACTTTATCAAACACTTCAAAAGATAAAGAATCCTTACTTACCTAAAATTTTTGTGATACAAGAAAATGACAACCATCTAATACTAATTGAGGAATATATAGAAGGTAAAACGTTGGATCAACAATCCTTTTCAAAAGAACAAGTTAAAGACATCATGCATCAATTATGCGAGTGTTTAGATTCATTACATAAGTTAAACCCACCCATTATCCATCGTGATATCAAACCAGAAAATATTATTTACCATGATAATAAGGTTACACTCCTTGATTTTGGCATTGCTCGTTTTCTAGATTCCAAGAAAAGTAAAGATACCCTTATTTTAGGCAGTGTTGGCTATGCAGCACCTGAACAATTTGGTTTTCAACAATCCAATCCACAAACTGACATTTATGCCTTGGGCAAATTAATGAACTACTTATTAAATGGTTCATTAGAACATCAAGACAATATTCCCTTTGATTTAAAACAAATCATTTTAAAGGCAACACAATTAGATTATAAGAACCGCTATAATTCTGTGAAAGAGATGGATTTAGCCATTCAACAAAAACTAGTTGTTATTCCTCCCCTTAATAATGACACATTCAAATCTAAGATGATCAGTTTAGCTTGGATCGTATTTACGCTTATGATTGTGGTAGATATGGAGCCAGGTGAAACCATCAATAATAGCTTTATCAATAAACTAAGTTGTTTTTTGTTTATATATTTTGGTTTATTCCTTTACTATAATAAAAATCTATTCCATAAACACATGTCTAAAGTACCGTGGCCAATCCTTTATTCCATTATTTTCTTTATATTCGTATGTTTAGACGTATGGTTTTTTATGTGGATTGATTCCCTAATTTAAATGTATGCTCATGGCATACCAAAATCCTTTCTTTATTTCCTATACTTAAAAAAAGGAATAAGGAGTATATATGAAAAAGGGTTTAAAAGTATTTTTAGGGGCTGCCATTGTCCTATCGGCTGTCGCATGCTCAACTTCAAATGATGAAGTAAAAAAAGAAACAAAAGAAAAGGTCGTAGAAACAAAGGAAGATACAAGTGTTCCAAAAGAGTATCGTAATGCACTGCATAAAGCTGAAAATTACAGTAAAATGATGCACATGTCCAAACAAAGAATCTATGATCAATTGACTTCGGAATATGGAGAAAAGTTTGATGCAGAAGCTGCACAATATGCGATTGATAATCTAAATGCGGATTATAATGAAAATGCATTAAAATGCGGAGAAAACTACAAAAAGACGATGCATATGTCAAAAGCTCGAATCTATGATCAATTAACTTCTGAAAGCGGAGAAAAATTTACTGCCGAGCAAGCACAATATGCGATTGACAATATTAAGGGAGACTATTTAGAAGCAGCTTTAAAGTCCGCAAAGAACTATCAAGAAACTATGAACATGTCAAAAGATGCCATCTATGATCAATTAACTTCGGAATATGGAGAAAAATTCACAGCTGAAGAAGCACAATATGCCATTGATAATTTAGATAACTAATCTTATACTAAAGGCATGAAACTCGCTATATTATTTCCTGGAATTGGATATCACACTGATAAACCATTACTATATTATTCAAAGAAGATATTAAAGAATATGGATTATGAAATCAAAGAAATTCATTTTAAAAACCTAGACTTTGATTTAAATAAATCTAAAGATGAAGCGTATAGACAAGCCAAAAATCAAATTGAAAAAATGGATTTAGGCACATTTGATTCCATTCTATTCATATCTAAAAGTATTGGAACCTATTGCGCAGCTAAGCTTGCCCATGAATATAAGTTAACTGCCAATATCTATTTCACACCATTAGATTTTACTTTGGAATATCTCCAACAAAAAGATTTAGTGTATTCTGGAACCAAAGACCAATGGGCTACCTTCGATAAGATTGAGCGTTATTGTATTTATCATCTTATTGAATTTCATAGTATTGTTGATGGAAATCATTCCTTAGAAACAGGAAATATTCAAACAGATATTAAGAATCTGAAACAAATCATGTATCGTGTAGAAACATTTATCCACAGCTTATAAGGCTGTGGATATTTTGAATTGATCTTTTAAACGCTCAAAATAATCGATTTGAAATTGAATACGGTCTAGCCATAATGCTTGTACCGTCTTTGTAGCACATGTATAAGAAGTATATTCATTCAATGTTTGTAGCATCAAATCCACATACTGAATCTGTACTTCTATTGGTTGTTTACTAAACTGTACAGCTTCTAATGTTTCATATAATCGATACGCACCTACACGATCAATATTATCCGCCTCTTGTACACTCAGTGTAAACGCATTATATTCCCCATCAAAATCAGCTTTTAAATCCACATGAATCGCAATCGCAAAACACATATCCTGAATTCTCTCTTTCGGATAATCAATCAATTTCAGAAATTCACGAACCACTTTACTAGATACCCTTCCATGATTTTACCACTCATCCTATGTTTTGAACTGTGTGCAATAACTCACATCATACAAAAGACACGCAATCATTAAATCTTCTATATTTTTTCCAATATTTGTGACACGATACGTATCCTTTATTTTCAATTTCAAATAGTATTGAGTCTTAACGCGTACTCCATATATTCATCGACCTATTTCTTTCAGAAATTTTCTGAAAAAGAGTTCTGTTCATGGTATGATATATGAAAGGAGTTTTTTATTATGAAGCTAAATGTCGATTTACAAAATCATTCATATCCAATATTTATTGAAAGAAACGCAATTCAAAAAGTACATGAATATATTCCAGTCACAAAAAAGATTGCGATTATCACAGATACAGGTGTTCCAGAAAAATGGGTCAACATCGTCAAAGAACAATGTCCAGATTCATTTGTATGTACGATACCACAAGGAGAACCATCCAAATGTTTTGATCAATATAAACATCTTTTAGAAGAAATGATTCAACACAACATGTCTCGAAAAGATGCCATTATCGCAGTAGGTGGAGGCGTTGTTGGAGATCTTGCAGGCTTTGTCGCTGCAAGCTACATGCGCGGCATTGATTTCTACAACATTCCAACAACCGTATTAAGCCAGGTTGATTCAAGTGTAGGTGGTAAAGTTGCCATTGATATGGGTTCCTATAAAAATATTGTAGGTGCTTTCTGGCAACCAAAAACCGTTATTATTGATCCAAACGTATTATCGACTCTTTCCATTCGCCAACAACACAACGGTCTTTGTGAAGCACTTAAAATGGGACTGATTCTAGATGATCACTTAGTCTCTTTATTTGAACAAGACACATTAGATATCGATGCGATTATTACGCGTTCCATTGAATTAAAGCGTGACGTTGTTCAACAAGATGAAAGAGAAAGTAATCTTAGAAAGATTCTAAACTTTGGACATACCATTGGACACGCCATTGAATCGGCATATGGATTAAATACATATCTTCATGGAGAATGTGTGGCAATGGGTATGTTATTCTTTATTGAAGATGAAGCACTAAAACAACGCGTATTAAACATCTATAAAAAACTAGATTTGCCTCAAGTACCAGACTATGATACTGCCACATTATTAGAATATGTAACACATGATAAGAAAAGCAGTCATAACACAGTCTCTACAATTCTAGTGAAACAATCTGGTTCTTATATCATCAAAGAACTTTCTTTTGAAGACATACAAAACGTATTAGAAAGAGGACCTTATGAAAAATAATTTCGGTACAAATATATCTTGGACATTATTTGGTGAAAGTCACGGTCCAGCCATTGGTATCACATTAGATGGTCTTCCTGCAGGCTTTCAGGTCGATATGGAACAAATCAAAGCCGATATGGATAAGCGTAAGGCAACAGGTAAAATTTCAACCCAAAGACATGAAGCGGATGAAGTGCATATTATTTCAGGAATGTATAACGAATATACAACAGGAACTGCACTTACAATTATCATTGAGAATCAAAACACTAAATCAAAAGACTATTCTGCCTTCCATGGAAGATTGCGTCCTGGACATGCTGATTTTACTGCCTTTGAAAAATACAATGGATATCAAGACTATCGTGGTGGCGGACACTTTTCCGGAAGACTTACCGCATGCATTGTAGCTGCTGGAAGTATATGTCGACAAATTCTAAAATCACAGGGCATAGTAATTGGATCACACATTGAAAGTTTATATACCCTTTCAGATATTCCTTTCTCTAAAGACTACACTGTTCTAGAAAAACAAATTCAAGAAGTCAATGATAAAAATTTTGCGGTTTTAGATAATCAAGTCAAAGATCAAATGATTCAAAAAATCGAAAAAACAGCTGCTGAAGGTGATTCATTAGGTGGTGTTTTAGAAACCGCTATTATAGGCCTTCCTGCAGGACTAGGAGAACCTTTCTTTGATTCTGTAGAAAGTATTTTATCCCACTTAATTTTCTCTGTACCAGCCGTCAAAGGTGTTTCCTTTGGCGAAGGATTTGGCTTTGCGAAATTAAAAGGCTCACAAGCCAATGATGCCTTCCGTTTTAATGATAAAATTGAAACAAAAACCAATAATAATGCCGGAATCAATGGTGGCATCACAAATGGTATGCCAATTTTGATCCATACTTGCATTAAGCCAACGCCATCGATTTTTAAAACACAAGAATCTGTGGATTATCTTTCAAAAGAAAACGTGGATCTTAAAATTCAAGGAAGACACGACCCATGCATCTTGCACCGAGCAAGAATTGTAGTGGATAGTGTAGTTGCGTTTGGTTTATTAGATTTATATATGTCTAGGCTTGCCATTAAGCCACTTCAGGGGGATTTTGAATGAAAGTAAAAGTAACACCAAGTAAAGTACATGGAAATGTAAAAATACCTGCATCCAAATCTATGGCGCATAGAGCTTTAATTTGCGCCTCATTAAGTGATGGTACAAGTATTGTTTCTAATGTCACAAACTCAAAGGATATTGAAGCAACTGTTGGCTGTATGAAAGCTTTGGGTGCTAAAATTAAACAAATCGATGAAACTACATATGAAGTAACAGGTACAAATCTTTTTAAACAAGAAGGAAACATTACGTGCAATGCGAATGAATCCGGTTCTACTTTACGTTTCTTGATTCCACTTGCTGCATGTACAAATGCCAAAGTTAAATTTTTAGGTCAAGGAAGATTGCTTCAAAGACCTATGGATGTATATGAAAATGAATTTAAAGAACAAAACATTGAATTTAATCAATCCAATCAAGAAATCATTGTGAGTGGAAATCTAAAAGCAAAAGACTATGTTGTACAAGGAGATATTTCCAGCCAATTTATTACAGGATTCATGTTTGTCCTTCCATTATTAAATCAAGATAGTACACTAACAATTACTGAGCCTTATGAATCGAAGAGCTATGTAAATTTAACGATTCAAATGTTAGCGAAATTTGGTATTGAAATTATAGAAACAAGTTCAAATTCCTATTTAATCAAAGGAAACCAGCACTATAAAGCACAAGACGTTTCGGTAGAAGGAGACTTTTCTCAACTAGCCTTCTTTGCGGTATTAGGCACTTTAAACAATACTCTTTCATGCTCCAACATGGACATGTCTAGTATTCAAGGTGATAAGGCCATTCTAGATTGTATTCCTAGTTATACAAGTAACAAGGATACAATCACATTCGCAAAAAAACAACCTGCACCACAAACTATCGACTTATCTAATTGTCCGGATTTAGGACCAATCTTATGTGTCTTAGCCAGTTTCACAAATGGTGAAACAAATATTGTGAATGCAGCTCGTTTACGCATGAAAGAAAGTGATCGTATTGAGGCAATGGAAACCGAGCTTAAAAAATGGGGTGTAGACATTACATCCACATTTGATTCGATTCAAATTCATGGTAAAGAACACTACCAATCAAATAAGACAATTGAAATCTTTGGACATAATGACCACCGTATCGTTATGGCAATGACTGTATTTGGATTATGTGCAGATTCTGAATGTATTATTGATGATGCTCAAGCCATCACAAAGAGTTATCCTACTTTCTTTGAAGACATTCAAAGCTTAGGTGGAAAGGTTGAGATTCTATGAGAAACATTGCGATTATCGGACTTGGATTAATGGGAGCAAGTTTTGCGAAGAAACTAACACACTTAAACTACAACGTGTATGGTATTGATGTTTCTAAACAAACGATTGATAAAGCCAAAGAATTAAAAATCATCGTGGATGGTAGCACAAATCCTTTAGATGTCATTTCAAAGTGTGATACATTTATCTTCTGTTTATATCCAACTAAAATTCTTCCTTGGATTGAAGTCTATCAGAATGATATTCCTAAAAATTCATTATTAATGGATATTAGTGGTGTAAAGACAAATATTGTCAAACCCATCCAAGATGTATTACGAGAAGATCTTGAATTATTAAGCATTCACCCCATGTGTGGTAGAGAATCTCGTGGTATTGAATTTAGTGATGAAACTATTTTTAAAGGTTCAAACTTTATTCTTGTTCCTACTCAGAAGAATAAAGCCGAAACAATTGAAGCCGTAAAAGAATTAGCTCATAAAATGGAATTTGGTAGAATTTGTACACTATCCATTGAAGAGCATGATAAAATGATTGGCTTTTTATCTCAATTAACCCATGTCATTGCGGTATCTTTAATGAATACCCATGACAATGCACATCTTGTAGAATATACGGGAGATAGCTTTCGGGATTTAACTCGTATTGCGAAAATCAATGAAGATTTATGGACCGAATTATTTATCATGAATAAAGATATCTTATTAGATGAAATCAACCAGTTTATCGATTCGATCTCTCACTTTAGAGATTCTTTAGAACAAGAAGATACACAAGAAATGAAACGCCTATTCATTCAATCCACAAAGCGTAGAGATAAGTTTAATAAAACCGATGCGAAGAAGAGATAATGCTCTTCTTTTTTTACACTTTTTTTGGCATAATAAAAAGTGGAGGTTTTACAAATGAAAACGAATACAATAAAAAGTTTTTTAACTATTACACTCGCCATGTTCATCATCAGTGTCGCCATATATTTCTTCTTGATTCCTAGTGAAGTCATCACTGGAAGTGTTACTGGTTTAGCTATGGTTTTAGCTAAAATCACAAGTCTATCTATTTCTACACTTACCTTTGTGATCAACGCCTTATTGTTGATTCTAGGTATTGTTCTAATTGGTAAGGAATTTGGGACAAAAACAATTTATGCCTCTTTATTATTACCTTTATTTCTAGCTGTATTTGAAAGAATCTATCCAAACAATATTTCTTTAACTCAAAATGCTGTTTTTGACATGGCTACATATATATTAATTTTAGCTTTTGGACAAACCATACTATTTCGTGTAAACGCATCAAGTGGTGGAACGGATATTATCGCGAAAATTGTAAATAAATATACACATATGGATCTTGGTAAAGCTTGTACATTAGTTGGGCTACTCATTTGTACAACAAGTCTAATTGTATATGATATTGGTGCTTTAGTGGTTGGTGCATTGGCAACCCTAGCCAATGGTCAGGCTGTAGATTATTTTATTGATGGTTTTAATAAGAAAAAGAAGATTTGTATCTTATCCAAAGAATATGAAGTGATTCAAGATTATATTATGAACACATTAAGGCGTGGTGTTACTTTATATTCGGCAAAAGGTGGTTATGATAAAACAGAACATACAGAACTTGTCACAATCATGGCTACAAATGAATATAAAAAATTACTATATTATCTTCAAGAAAGTGATATTGAAGCATTCGTTACTGTATCTACAGTCAATGAAGTCATCGGTACTTGGAATAATAAGAAAAGAGTCGAAAAGCTTAGATAAATTTAAAGACATCCCAAAGCAGGATGTCTTTTTTATTTCTCGGTAAATACCCAATTTTTTTGAATATTGTAGACGACAAAAAATAAAATTGTATCAATGATAGCTTTTACAATAACAGTAGGAATTGGAATAACACTTAGTAAGGATACCAAAATACCACTGGCAGCCATCTGACATACAAACACAATGGAATAGCGAACCATTTCTCTTCCTGGATTTAATTTACTATGAAAACTAATATAACGATTTAATATATATCCCACACTACCACTAATAGCTCTCGCGCATATAGTTGCCACAAAAATTGAAATCGTACCGAGTTTAGAAAACAAACTTTCAAATATTATAAAGAAAACTAAATCAAATACAGTCGCAACATTTGATGTAAATAGATATTTCCAGAATTTTAAATACATTCCTAGTAAATCTACAACCGGACGAAAATGACTTGTTTCATTCCTATTATGTGTTTCTGAACAAATAGGTACAACTACAATCGGTGTTTTTTGTATGGCTGCATCTAGAAAATTCAATTCATAATCATACGACTTTCCTTCTGTACATAGTGCTAGTTTTTTTAATGAAGCTGGAAAACCACGAAGTCCACTTCTAGGATCTGGACATTCCTTTCCATGATTGGTAATACGGAAAAATAATTTCTGGCAAGAATTCAACCAAAATCTTACTTTCTTACCTTTTTTCTTTCGTATGTACGTACTCCGAGCACAAAACAATCTGGATTTTCTAATAATTCTTTTGCGACCTTTTCAATATCTTCCGGCGAGTATTGACCATCACAATCGGCCGTTATATAGAAATCAGATTCTCCTATTTTTTCATCCGCCAATCGTAATGCACTTCTTAAAGCTACCCCTTTTCCCATTTTTTTAGAATGATGAATCACTTTAACGCCCATTATTTCTACTTCTTGAAAGTATTTCTGTCGATCATCACTACTTCCATCATCCGTAACAGCAATTTTATGAAAACCACGTTCATGTAATCCATGAATCATTTGAATCAAGCGCTCATCTGGCTGTAATGCTGGAATCAGGATAATACAATTATCATATGCTCCCATCTTCTTCTCCCTAAACAAAATATGTATACTATACCTTTATCATATATGGCTTTTGAATCGAAAGATATATACAATGAAAGAAAAATATTCAATTCGGTTGAATATACAAAAAAGACCATGGAATAAAGAATATATAAAACTAGATAGGGATAAATCAACCTTTAAAAGTCATAGGGATTTTAGCTCTGAGAAAGAGATAACCAAAACCATTATTATTTTTTTCATAACCTGCTCCCTACTTTTTCAATTGTAGTTAATCAATCTCTTGTTCGAACATAATACAAAGATAGTAGTACCACTTCTACAATTCCATATGGAAACAGCCATAAATATGCAAATTCCGGATGTAATTCATCAATAGGTGTTTCTGAATTTTGGATTACAATTGCACCAGACTTTATATCTTCTACTTTTTTCTTATCATGATAGATATGCAAAGGACAAATAATAGCAAGCACAATTATGCATATCAATAATACTCTTCCTGGTTTTTTATTCATAATAATTTTCATTAAACACCTTTCTATTTAATACAAAAAGCAAAACATTGTATATTAGCAACACTATCGTTCCAATTGAATATGGAAAACTACTTGTTCCAGTAATAATCATTGTTGGATCTCTATAAGTAAGTGGATTAATTATATTTATCATATTTAAAGAACCTAGCGGTGATAAAAAGTATAGTCCTGCTATAACAAATAAACTAATAAATAATCCTATATACGCATTTTTAATAAGATAGGAAACCATAAAAGTAAACTGATAATAAACACCAATCAACAGTATAAGCATTACTACTGTCAAAATAATGACAATTCCTAATGTCGTATAATCCAAATAAGGATTTCGTGCCATTTCTGTACTGTAATATGTTAAACCTACATTATACATAGCATTTTTCGAAATACAGCGTTGTGTTCCATTTACAAAATCTTTAATTCTTGAAAAACTAAAACCTGTAATTCCATCCATATTAGCTAAAATTGGATATTTAAAATTTTGAAATCCTGACTTTATGCCTAGAATGATTGAAAATATTAATATAGGAACGAATACAACACCAAAAATCAAAATGAGATCTGAAGTAAATTTGTATATATAAAATTTATTTTTCAATCCAGGTATAACCATTAAAGATTTATCCAAACCATCGTCATGATAATTTTTTCGTACATTAAAAAATAACAATACAATTAGAATGGGAATGCCCAAAAACAATACATTTCGACTTAGTTGTATTAAAATTGTAGCACTGTCTACGCTTGAATAGCAAAGAGGGCTCAATTCATTTCGGTATAATCTCTCAAAATAACGTGCTCCCTGCTGATATGTTGGAATCATTTCATAGCCAGCCGTTCCTACAGGTTGAAACCATGTACACTCTTTGGGATTTGGTGGTACTCGTGTTAATTTATATTTTTTTTGAATCTGTTTTAACTCTTTCTCATGATTTGTATAATCAAAAGTTGACTGTGATTTTATCGGTACGCTCGTACGCATATCCACATTGTAACAATAGACTTCCATACCCGTTATATACATTTTCTTCCACTGTTTATTCTCTTTGTAGTATTCAAAAAACTTCCCTTTATTATTTACAGATTCAATCTGTTTTTCGATATATTTTCTTTTCGAATCAGGTAAATTAAAACGAGTTAAAGCACTAACTTCCATTGACCCTTGAGATAATGAAAATACGTCTTCTATCTGTGCCTTATTGTTTAATACAACCAACATGACAAGTTCGCATATAAGCAAAAGCCCAATTAATATTTTAACCTGTGATTTTTTTAAGTTACGTTTTATTTCAAATTTCATAAATTTAAACATATCAATCACCCGTTACAATCAAATCTCTCTTTTTTAACAATAAAACGCTTAAAATCACACAAACTATTAAAACAACAATATTCATTATACAAATGGTAAAAATTTTATTCTGTTGAAGCATACTAAACATATCAACATTTAAAAATCCAATGAAATAATTAATTTTATGTAAGTTCTGACTAAAAAGATTAACCATTAAATAAAGCGTTATAGTAATCACCAAAGATGTCGTAGTTGATTTAAACAAGCAAGAAATTAATGTATAGATACCTATCAGAAATAAACTCATAGCTATTGTTATAAAAATAATATACATTAGTATCTTACTTTCCATATATATATGATTTCCCACTGAAAATGAATATTGCGTATTTCCCATACCAAAAATCATTGTATTTATGCCAAATAATAGAACTATCAAACAAATAAATCCAATTAACAAAAAAATAGAAAATACCACTTTAGTAAGAATAATTTTTAAAGTATCGTATTTTGAAGTAAACAATATTTTATACACACCTTGATCGAATTCTTTAAATATATCAAAAATCAAAAGGAAGTATAAAATTAATAAAACTGCACCTAAATAATGATTCGATAAATTCACAGCCAAATTAGATGTTGTACAAACATAAGGCGAATGCTTAATTGGAATATGATTCTTTTTTAAATACCTATATTCTTTCTGTGTCTTTTTTAGATAATCTAAAGAATACGTTGTATACGAAATAATCGTATACTTTTTTATTTTTCCTTCAATTAACAAATCATTCCACTGCATTAAATCATCTAAAGAAACTGCAGAAGTAGAATAATCACGGTATAAATCATTTGCACAGGAATACAGCCTTTTAAAATATTCAATCGCATTTCCATAATATTGTTTGTCTTTTTCTTTTTTAGCCAAAAACTGATAATTTGCCATATTCGTAATATCATACATAGCATTTTGTCTTGCCATGGAAAACTGTTCAGTTTTTGCTTCTATGTATACATGATTTTGGTATCCGTTAAAAGAAACATACCCTATAAAAGAACAAAGAATCAATAAGAATACAAGCCAATTCTTTTTTGTGCGAATGAATTTATGCCATTCATACTTTAACAAATAAACCATATCTATTCTCCATAAATTCTTGTATACATATTCTCTAAATCATCGCTTGTATTAGTGATATCCAGCAGCTGAACGTCTTCTCTTTCTAACTTGCGTAAATATACGGATAGCTCATTTTGGTTTTGAATAGAAAATTCATATAGAAAATCTGATAGTTTCCTAAACCGGTGGTCTGTTATTATTTTATTCACCCTAATTTGATATGTGATTGTCTGCTCTTGTTTTTCTACCTCTTTAATTTTACCATTTTCAATATAAATAATTCGATCAGCAATCTTTTCAATTTCATTTAATTGATGGCTAGAAATCAATAAAGACATTCCTTGTTCATCCACCATTTTACGAAGCTCTTTTCGCAATTCAAATACACCCGATGGATCCAATCCATTCATAGGCTCATCTAACATTAGGAACTGTGGAGAAGATAGCAATGCAATAGAAAGTGCTAATCTTTGTTTCATACCTAAAGAATAGCTAGATACAGGCTTCTTTAAATAATCTGCTATTCGTGTATAATCTGCCATTTGTTGTAGTTTATCTTTCGATACATTTTTTAAGCTGGCAAATATCTCAAGATTTTCATAACCAGTCATATTAAAGAAAAGTCCTGGACTTTCAATCAAACTAGCCTGATGCGACAAAGCCTTCTCTCTTTGACTTTGTATATTATGACCACATATAGTAACATTTCCAGAATCCATATGAATTAACCCGCATAAACATTTCATTAATGTACTTTTACCTGCACCATTAGGACCAATAAAACCTACAATTTCATTTTCTCGAATAGAGAACGAAATATCATCTAACACTAAATGATTGCCATATGACTTACACAAATTTAAAACATCTAAAACATTTTGTTTTATCATTATAAATAGCCCTCCTTTTTTTTAGTTAGAAGTTAGAACAATTGAAAATGTTACAAAATTAAATGTAAACCAAAACATTTCTTTTATCATTTTCTATACAACAATATTTTTTTCATAAGCTCATCTTATCTTTCTGTCGAACACTCACATAATTTATAAATAGTAAAGCAAAAATAAAAACGACACATATACAAATCGAATTCAACCAATTTTGCATACCACAACCCGATAAAACACTCAAACTTGGGGTTATACTAAACGGATTTATAAAAGATATCAAATCCATTCTTTGACTGATGACATATAAAATAATACAAATTATTCCAGATAAATAATTAAATCCTGTTTTCGTGAAGGTATATACACAAAACATAGCCATTTGAATATAAAGTTCTAATTTTAGAAGAATTAATGGTAAAGATATTATTAAAGCTTTCCATAATGGAATAAAAGATAAATCAGGTATAAATCCTTGTTCTGTCGCATAATATTCAGACATATTATTTATGACATAATTGTCTGTATGATACATCCTTCTAAAAGAGAAGAAATGTTTAGTGTCAGCCAACAGCCATGTATCCCATCCTGCAAAGCCATTACTAATTCCTAGCAAAAGAAAAGGAATACCAATTGATGCAATCATAAGAAGTAAAAAAGCTATAAATAATTTTACTTGTATGTGTACGAAAAAGTGCACATCATTTAATTGTTCGAGCTCAAAAACACCTGTCTTTTTTTCGTACATTAAAACAATAACACAATAAATCAAACATAGAGGCATAAACAAATACGCAAATGAACTGTCTATTCTTAACTGGTGTGCTAAAAAATACCATGGACCTTTTCCTACATATTGTTCCGTATTTGTTTCTAATTGATGTAGCTGTTCTTGAACAGATAATTCAACGGTTCTATAATCTTCTTTTTTATTTTGAGATATTTGGCTACCAATCATAAAAATCCGATTCTGATCAAATGAAATATCTGCTTCTTCAAAGCCTAATTTATGAACTTGGCGCATAAATTTTTCATCACCATTCTTTTTTAAAGCATCCAAATGATACAGCTTATCCCATAATGTAATTTCATTATATCTTTTTATTAATCCTTTATTTTTAAAAACTTCTTTTCCATATTTGTTAAACAAATTCCATCCAGCTTTGGCATTATCAATAGCCCAGCTTAAATAATCCTGATAACTATTCCAATACACCTTTTCCTCTGCACCCATATGTTTTACGGCCATGTATTGTAGATTGATATCTGATAAAGCTCTTTGGTATTGTTGAATCTGTGTTTCAAAAATATTCATATTCTGTTCCACATCATACTCATGTCCCATATAATTTGGTACTTGCACCATGTTCAATACCAATAAAATGAAAAAGATAACAGCACTCACTTTGTTCTTTAATACACTTTTTATTTCTAAACCCATAAACTTAACCCAAATCCAATCTTTCTAAATAGAGACATGAAATGAACTGTATGCATATTGCGCCTATAAAGAATAAAGATGTATAGGTCCATAAAGTTTCAATATGCAAATATGTATACATAAAAACAAATAATAATCCCGTCAACATTAGACTCATTCCTTTATTTTTCGTCAACAAAGATAAACATTGTATACATGAAGCACTAAACAAAACCCATCCAAGTACAGAAAAAATATGATGAGATAAGTAAGTAATCACCGGTGTTGTTCCAATCAATAACTCTATGCCACTTCCACAATATATATATCCAATCAAATACAATACAACGAAAAATAGTATACTAAAAAAAACAGTGATAAAAATATGTAACAACGTGCGAAGTATATATACATATTTACGACTTTTCCCTATTGTAAATAAATATCGAAATGTATTGTTTTCTAAATCTTTAGACCATATATCCACATTCCACACTAGAATCAAAATCATGAATAAATAAAAGAAAAGATTGTTTCCTTTTAAAAATTGCACCATCAAATAACAACCCGTCGGTTTATTTTGATATACAAAGTCATAATATTCATTTTCAATATATGTTTTTTCCATTTGAATTCGTTTTTTTAAGTCTTGTTTATTATTTTGAAGAATCGATTTAAAATTGGATAAATCCATACCTGAATCAATATATTTTAAAATATTTTGATCCCTATCATACATATCTTTTGCAATAATTTTTGCATCCTCGTCATTTTTCCAATCACTTAATAACTTTTGACAATAAATACTATCCTCTCTAAAGAACTCATTCAGTTTTTCTTTTGGAAGAATATTGATTCTTTGGTTTTCTTCATTTAACGTTTCATAATAATACATGATTTGATTGGATGCATATTGTTCATATTCAGTATTGTATTTAAAAAAATACACGGATAAAACGCTAATTAAAACAAGGATCAATGCTAAAATATTTCTTTTTGAAAAAAGAAATCTTAATTCATTTTTTAATAACATACGCTCAACCCTTATATAGTTCCTTATAATATGTTTCCAAATCCTGATACACTTCAGCTAAGGAATAAACCAAAACATCATTTTGAATCAGTATTTGCAAGGATTTAGAAAATTCTTCTTTGGAATCACATTGCATATAAAGAACATGCTCTTTAATAAAAGAATTTTTTAAAAGAAGCAATACATTTTTCGGATTAGAAACTTCTAATTGATAAATCGAATGATTTTGACGAAGTTCGTCCATATTCTTCTCTTTGATCAATTTTCCACTTTTAATAAATAAAGCTCGATCAGCTAATTTATCGAGTTCACTTAGCTGATGAGAAGATAATAAAATACTTGTTCCTTCATTTCGTATAGTTAAAAGCTTATTTCTTAAATCAAATATAGCTTGTGGATCTAAACCATTCGTAGGCTCATCAATAATAAGCAATTTAGGTTTAGCCATCATAGCCAAAGCCAATACTAATCTTTGTTTCATTCCCATCGAATAATGTTCTGTGGCTCGATATAAGCCATCCTTTAAATCACTGAATTGCTCCATTTCCTCAATTCTTTTAGAATCTAAATGCTTCCAATTTGCCATGATTTTAAAATGTTCATGTCCAGATAACTCTGGATATAAAGATGGATATTCAATACTTACACCTATATTTTTTAACGCATTGGATGAATCACTCTTTAAATCATGTCCACAGATAGTAATTTTCCCTTCACTCATATGATATAGTCCTGTAATACATTTCATGATTGTACTTTTTCCAGCACCATTCGGTCCAATCAATCCTACAATTTCATTTTCAAAAATTGAAAAACTAATATTATCTAAAATCTTATGATTTTTAATCTGCTTTGAAACACCTTCAACTTTAAGTATTTCCATATATATTCCCCCATATTCCTTCCCTATATAATAAGGGATAACAAAATGTTATCTCTTAAATACTTATAGCTTAAATCCATAATTCGGTTTACACTTTATTTATCCCATG
>NZ_CATVYQ010000001.1:0-96063 GCF_958348295.1 uncultured Holdemanella sp. | reverse complement strand
CTTTCTAAAATCATTTGAAATTATAGATGTTTATAAATCACGAAAAGTTGACGTTATAGTTGATACGATCATAATATTCAATCGTAACAAGCATTCCCTTTTGAATCTGATGCACTCTTTCATTTAAGATTTCATAATCGTCTTGCGACAAAATTCTTGGGCTTACAATTTCTACTTCACATTCTTGAATCATTTCTTTAAAGCCTTTTAAAGAATCAAAGCTCTGAAAGATCTGAGCTCGATTTTCTTTTTTCTTATGTATTAAATCCATGTGCATCACATCCTTATAAGGATATCATACGTATTTATTATATATTTTCAAGATAGATTTGAGACTTTGTTTAGAAATTTTCTAAAATGTATTTTTGTGTATTCAAACACTTTCTTAAACGTACTTGTGTATTATCTTCACAAGTATCATTTTGTTTAAAATGATTTGAACTTGCCAAACGAGAATAGTAAGCATCTAGATAATCTTGAAGTTCCATATACTTGTCAGTATCTAGATTTAATTCAAAACCTTCATGACTGGCTTTAAAGTCATTCATTTTATCAAGTTCAGCTAATAAGTTATCAATAATTTCTAATGTTAATTCATCTTTTTTGGCTGCCTTTAAATACTGGTTTAAACGCTTTTTAAAGACCATCGTATTAAAGGTACCATTCTCTTTCATCTTCTCTACTTTCTTTTTAAAAAAGTAAGATCCAATAGCTAAAGATGCCGTTGTAGATAATAAAGCTAAAAATTTGATTTTCTTTTTCTTTGTCATAATAAAAAACCTCGATTCATATATTTTTATTTTACTTTAAAATGAAAAAACATTCCACTAAGGAATGTTAAAAACGAAGCATCTGCATAAATGTCGTGACAACCATTGAAAAAACAACGAATACGACAACGAGTATAATAATGAAACTACGTAATTTTTTTCTCACATGAGCCTCCTATAGAAATCTGATTTTCTTTTGATTTCTTTATCAACTAGATTAGCATCTATTTCTTCAGTAAGCGTAGATTGATCACTAAATAGATTTGTACCCAATCCTAACTTATTGCCCTTAATTTGATATCCTAGAGCTGCTAATATTGTAGGATAAAAATCCATTGTAGTAAAGTCACGATTTTTTTCTTTTACAGGCTTTACTCTTGAATGAATGAACGTGTTCCAAACTCTTCGATCATAGTTCGATGAATAAGTATCGTGAATATATTCTGCAGCCATACTTGTGTGATCACCTTGAATCACAATTACTGTGTTTTCATAAAAATCCTGTTTTTTAAGCCATTCCATAAAATCTTTTAGATTTTCATCTGTATGATAAATAGAATTAGACAAAGATTGTTTAAATAGATTTTTACAAGTTTTAGATTGATATCCATATGGATGATGCGTATCTACAGTCAACATTTCAAAATCAAATGGCTTAGGTAATTTGGATAAGCTTAGAATTTTTTCTTTCGCAAATTCAAATAACTTATCATCCTCAAACCCCCAGAACTCATGATAATCCTTATCAAGAATCCCTTCTTCCTTTAAAGAAACAGTATCCTGTATATCATAATGACCATGTTGATCAAAATAACTTCGTCTGCCTCCAAATGTAGCGTCTGAACCAATCATAAATACACGATTATATCCGTCTTTTTCTAGAATATCTCCAAGTGTTTTTACACTTGGCATAAATGGAACTTTATCTTTACAAAATTTGTGTTTTAAGCTAAAAATCAAAGGAAGACCCGAAGTACTCGCAACAATACCACCAGTAGTCCAGCCTGTTCCAGTTAATACTCGAGCACCACCAATTTTCTCATTTTGAGAAAATGAAATAGATTCTTTCGTGATTTTTGTAAGATATGGCAACAAATCATCATTTGAATTTCCACCATCTTCTTTTTTGGCATATGTCGTTTCCATAGATTCTAAATAGATATGAATAAAATTCATCTTTTCATCAGGTGAAATAATTTCAGTATCAATATAGTTTTTATCATAAAAATCTGTCTTTTTAAATTGATCAAAAACATATGAGAAGAAATGGATTTGGCATAATCCATATATGCAACAAAACAAAAGAATAATTTTAGCTATAAAACCATTTGTCCAACTAAAAATCAATCCAAAGATAATTCCTGGAAGTAAACACTTTTTCATCCAGCCAAAAATGAACTGGGTATTCGTTCCTTCTAATGGAACTTTAATGTGATAAACGATTTGTTCAAAACTAGATAATCCAAAATAGGAATAGGCCCATTTACTTGAAATAGCTAAAGTAAATCCTAATGTAACAACTAAAAAACTCATAATCAGTCCTTTCTAAGACAAAAATAGGTCATAAGACCTATTTGTTGCACTTATTCTTTAAAGTTTGACTAGGACGGAACTTAGGAAGTTTTGTCGCTTGAATCATCATTCTTTCTTTTGTGACTGGGTTGATTCCCATTCTAGACTTGCGATCAAAAATTTCAAATTTTCCAAATGCAGTAATGTCTACATGACCATCATTTGCTAGAGCATCGCTCATTTCATTAAAAATCAAGTCTACCGCAAATGCAGCATCTTTTTTAGATAAATTTAAATTAATTGATAGAGCCTGTGTTAATGACTCTTTATTTACATACTTTCCCATACTAAAATTCCTTCTTTAAATCTCTTATCATTAAATCTTGTGCACATTCACTTGGAAGTTTTCCATTATATAAGATTTGGTAAACCTCTTCACAAATTGGCATATCAATACCATTTTCTTGTGCTACACGATGAACAATTTTTGCAGTACGAACACCTTCAACAGTTTTAGTGTTATTTTTAAAGAAATTCTCTACTGAATTTTCTTTACCAATTTGATAACCTGCTTCAAAGTTACGAGAATGTACACTTGTACAAGTTACGATCAAGTCTCCAATTCCAGTTAGACCCATAAATGTTTTTTGGTGTCCACCAAAATGTACGCCATAACGAATCATTTCCTGTAATCCACGAGTAATCAAAGCTGCACGTGTATTATCTTGATATCCTAATCCAGACAAAATACCAGAGGCAATAGCCATAACATTTTTGATCGCAACACCTAGTTCTGAACCAATTTCATCATTTCCTGTATAAATACGTAGATACTGGTTAGAGAATAGGTTTTGAACTGTAACCGCATCATCATTTTTTAAACTGATTGCATCAATAGTTGTTAATAATCGAATCACAACTTCTTCTGCATGACTTGGACCAATTAAACTTACTACAGAACTTAATTTATCTTCATCAATACAACGACGAATGACTTGAGACATTCTTTCATTTGTTTCTGGATGAAATCCTTTTGAAACATTGATAATAATCGTTTTTTTATCCAATAATTCATTGATTTGATGACAAATTGGATCAATAGCGATAGTAGGAACAGCTAATAATACAATATCTGCTCCTTTTACACATGAAATATCTGTCGTTGCTTTTAATTCAGGATTTAATTCAACATCCGCAAAATATTTTGAGTTTTTATGGTTTTCATTGATATCATTTACTTCATTTTCTGCAACACCATAAACCATAACTTCTTGATGATTATCTTGTAATACTTGAGCTAAAGCGGTTCCCCAGCTTCCACTTCCAATCACAACTGTACGCATATTTAAACTCCTTACTATGAGCGTTTACGAGCCAAAATTTTAATTGGTGTACCCGTAAAGCCAAATGCTTCTCTTAATTTATTTTCAATATAACGACTATAACTAAAGTGCAATAGTTCTGGATCATTCACAAATAAAACAATTGTTGGTGGCTCCACAGCTACTTGAGATGCATAATAAATCTTTAATTGCTTTCCTAAATGAGGTTTTGCCGGATTCATCATTTGAGCATCTAAAATAACGTCATTTAAGATATTTGTTGGAATACGCAAAGTACATGCATCATGAACTTGATCAATTAAAGGGATCAATTGATTTACTTTACTTCCCGTAAGAGCAGAAGTAAACGCAATAGGTGCATAATTCAAATATAAGAATTGAGCTCGAATTTCCTTTTCAATTTTAGACATTGTCTTTTCATCTTTTTCAACAGTATCCCACTTGTTGTATACAATAATGACACCTTTTCCGGCATCATGTGCAAGACCTGCAACATGTTTATCTTGATCACGAATACCTTTTTCACCATCAATCAAGAACAATACGACGTTACTACGATCAATAGCACTTAAAGCACGTAAGATTGAATATTTTTCAATATTTTCATAAATCTTACCCTTTTTACGAATACCAGCCGTATCAATGATCATATATTCTTTATCATCTACATGAAATGGTGTATCGATTGCATCACGCGTAGTACCTTCTACATTAGATACAATAACACGATCTTCTTTTAAGATTGAATTTACTAAACTTGATTTTCCAACGTTTGGACGACCAATTACACAGAATGATGTAATTCCCTCATATGGAGATATATTCTTTTTTGGAAGCTTTTCCATGACTATATCTAAAAGATCTCCTAGACCAATTCCATGTGCTCCACTTAAGGCAACAGGATCACCTAAACCTAAAGCATAGAACTCATATACATTCATTTGTATTTCTGGATTGTCCACTTTATTACAAGCTAAAATGACTGGTTTTTTACATTTTTGCAGCTTTCTAGCGATGATTGTATCATCTGTCATAACTCCTTCTTTGGCAGAAGTTAAGAAAATAATGACATCTGCTTCTTCAATCGCAATATCTACCTGCATATTGATTTCTTGGGCAAATGCCTGGTCCTCAATTTGAATACCACCCGTATCGATCAAGCGAAAAGTTTGTGTCAGCCATTCCACTTCACCATAAATTCTATCTCTTGTAACTCCGGGCGTATCATCTACAATGCTTTTTCTTTGTCCAATCAAACGATTGAATATCGTTGATTTTCCGACATTTGGCCGACCTACTATGGCCACAGTACCTCGAATCATATTGTGGTCCCCTTTCTACATTATTCGATTATATCCAATACTTTTGTAACGACTTCATCAATTGTTAAATTTGAAGTATCAATTTCAATCGCATCTTCTGTTTTTTGTAAAGGCGAAATTTCTCGATGCGTATCCTGATAATCTCTTGCGACAATATCTTGATAGATTGTTTCATAATCTGCATCGATTCCCTTAGAAATATATTCATCATATCTTCTTTGGGCTCTTGCCTTACTTGTTGCACTCATAAAGATTTTGACTTCTGCATCCGGCAAAACAACGGAACAAATGTCTCTTCCATCTACGATAAATCCTTTATTTGCGCAAACTTTTTGTTGAAGATTTACTAACTTTTTACGAACGATCGCAAGCTGACTCGTTTTGCTTGCCTGCATAGAAACATCATTCATACGAATTTGTTTAGAAACATCTTCACCATCTAAATACACATGATTTTCTTCATCAAAAGAAATGTCAATAGAATCCATCAAATCCGACATTGCCTTTTCATCATGAATATCTATATTGTTTTTTAACGTTTTATAGGCAACACAACGATACATAGCACCCGTATCCAGATGTGTCATACCTAATTTTTCTGCAACAATATCTGCAATCGTACTTTTTCCAACCCCACTAGGGCCATCAATCGCAATATTAATTTTTTTCATTTCAATCCTCATTAAATATTTTTAAAAGTCCAAACCAAATAGCCAATAATCGCAACTAAGGCAATAATCAAAATGGCTAATACAACATTTAATACGATTTCAGAACTTTTCTTTTCTTTATGCTTGCTAGCTTTTTCAAAATCAGAAGTCTTCATACGCATTTTTGCGCTTGGCATAGATTCAATCTCATCACGTTTTTCTTTTTTTCGCTTAGATTTTTTCTTCTTTTCCTTTTTTGGCTGTTCTTCAGTTTTATCAAAGTCATCATTTGATAAGAACATCAAATCCAAATTGTCATCCTCTGGTTTTTTAACATCTTCAACATCATCACTTGTTAACACAATTTTTTCTTCTAAAGGCTCTTGTCGAGTTACTCTTTCAAACTCTTGAGTTTTTGGCTTTGAAATCTTCATAGTTGAGCCTAAATCTTCATCATCTGTATCCATAGGAATTACATGTTGATTGCGTTTTTTAGTTTCACTAGTAGAATCCAATTGTTTTAAAATATTGATTTGTGTATCGTCTGTAATACGATTTCCATTATCAATATTGTATTGCTTAACTTCTCCAAGAAGATCTTCCATAACTGGAGATGTTGGCATTTCTTTTACTGTTGGCGAAACCTTCACTGTATCATGAGGATACAATGGTTTATTTGCGTGTGATAATCCATTATCAACACGAGATAATCTTTGTAATTTTACTGGCTGCGCTTGAGCCGCTGTCGTTTCTTCATCTAAACGATCTCTAAGTTCTTGATACTTTTGTTTTCTTGAAAGTTGAGTCATAAGTACCTCCTAAACATTCCTTACTATTATACACTATTCAACAAAAAAAGAAAAATAGGCAATCGCCTATTTTGCTCGTCCCGAATATTTTCCGTCATTTGTATTCACAACAATCATTTCATCTTGGTTGATAAATAAAGGAACTTTTACTTCTAATCCAGTTTCTAATACAGCATTTTTACTTGCAGAAGTAGCTGTATCACCTTTTACAGCTTGTTCGCATTCAACAATTTTCAAAGTTGCTTTATCTGGTAAAATAACCCCAAGAATTTCACCTTCATAACTTGAAATATTTACATTAGAGTTTGGAACAATAAAGTTTCTTTCCCATTTTAAACGATCCATTGGAATTTCAACTTGATCATACGTTTCATTGTCCATAAATACCATCGCATCTTCTGTATCATATAAATATTGCATTTCTCTTTTTTCGATTTGAGCTAGTTCCACCTTTTCTCCACCGCCCCAAGATAATTCAACATTACTTCCAGTACGGATGTTACGAACTTTCGCCTTAACAACCATGGCACTACGAGCTGTTTTATTTTGTGACGCTTCTAGAACTGTATAGATTCCACCGTCGACTAAAATTGTAAGACCTGGTTTTAAATCATTTGAACTAATCATGTTTATCTCCTTTAAAATTGTATGTTTAACCTAAATTATTTTATATCACGCAAAAAAATTGTCAAGAAAAAGAAAAAAAGCACCGAAGTGCTTTCTCTCATCGAAAGGATCGATAAAGTAATTTCTTATGTGTTATTAAGGAAGGATATATACACACAAGATGGATATTGAGTTGAAAGGTGAGCCATACTTTCTTTCTCTTACCACCCATATAATACCCCTAAATTGTAAACTTGTAAACCCTTCCAACTAATTTTCGTATATCAAATCAAAATTTGTCATCTTGTCTTGATTTGAAACACCCAAGTTATAATTTCTATTCTTAATCAATAATAATAGGTCTTCGTCCAAATCAGGATTTTGACAAGTTGCCAAAAATAGACGAATTGCTTCCATTGCCAATAATTGTGCGCGGTCATATAAATCAAAAAAGCTTTCTGTAGAAACAAAAGACGCATCGCTTGGATGTAGCCAGCGATTATGTAAAAGATTCATAACATCATATGGATCATCTGGATTATTTGGAACAATATATCCTGATAATGAGTTATAGGCTTTTGTGAAAGTCTCTAAAGTTTGAAGTGCCTTTAATTTATCTCCTGAAGCATCATAAAACAAAGTTTCAATAAAATGCCAATCATTTAAGCTTTCAAGAATTTGATGTGGTTTAATATCAAAACCAAAGATTTGGCGAATAGCCGGTACATAAATGCGAGCAATGGCTCTAGCCTGTTCTTTTGTGACATCACACACTTCATAAAATTTAAAATCTTCAATTGTACATTCACGCTTTACCTTCAACATAATCGCATCAATCAATGATTCAAAACGATGGTGATACCAAGCACTCTTACCTTTACAAGGTCCAGTGCGATAGAAAACATATGGATGGCTAGTGGCATCCAATGCCCAGTGACATAAATGTCCACAAACGTAAGTCATCATATCTTTTTTTATTTCTTCATCTTGTTCATTGCGAATAGAAATCAAGGCTTTTTGATAAAATTCGTTCACATGGCCTGCATGAAACATTGAGCCAGAAACTCTTAAATCACTTTTCTTAAAGAAATCCTTTGGATTCATCCCATGAAAAAACAAGAAATCTGGTCCATTTGAACCGATTTCTAAAAGTTGCAATCGAGGCTCAAATAAATCATGTGTATTTTCATCCACTTTATCAAAAATTTCTTGAGCAAATAATGTATGTGTAATAATATTAGGCATTGTTTTTTACCTCCTCTATTAAGCCATGATAGACAATATATTCAGCATATGTATCCATCTGACAATATGTTGAAATAGCTTCTTTTACTTCTTTCTTTTCTTTTTCGTCTTTATCATCATATGTACGATACGCAAAAACTGCATTTAATCCATTTTGAATATCAAGATCATGATAAGAAACATCTTTAGAGAAGACCGGAAGAATACTCTTTAAAGAATAGTGTCCTCGCATTTTTGAATTGTAGTAAAGTCCTGCCTCAAACGGTTTAGAAAGATCAACCATTCTAGCACAAATTGACTCTAATTCTTCTTTATATTCTTCAAATTGACTCGCAAGCTGTTTTAATCTTAGCTTTTCAGCCCCTTCCATGTTATAGACAAGAATTGTCCCTGTTTTTGGAAGATCATGGATCAATTTTTCAACAAAATGTCTTCGACAATCTTTTGATTCGAAAAAGTTATAATGTGTTAAATTTCCATTCTCTGTCTCTACATGAAGACTATATTGAAAACAAAGTACATCAAATGGCTTCATGTTTTCATAGGGCGGTACCGCAAAGGTGTCCCATTCAAAATCCAAATATGAAATTGGATATTGGATCTGTTTCATCCAGACTTTTAAGGCCGATTTATCCATAAATGGCTTTTGTGTTTTACTTGCCATATATTGTGCATATTGCAGTCTAAAACCTTCAATTTGATTCAATGGTAATTCATGAATATGACGAATACCACGACTATACGCATCTAACTTATGCTGATTCGTAGTAAAAAATAAGATAGAATCATCAGGTTCATTAGATTCATCAAAACAAATTGGATAATAATTACACCTTCTTAATGCCGTACACTGTTTTGTACGAACAGGTGTAATACTAGGTTTATTCAAAATTTCTTTTGTTCTTTCAATCCACGCATCCAAATCGATATCAATTTCATCCATACATTCTGCAATTGTTTTTGAAAGATGATTACGCTTATTGAACAATTTATCACTGATGCACAAAAGTTCATTTAAATCTAATGTATCCTTACGAACATATTCTTTATTTAAATATACAATGCGATTTTCAATGACATTGACACCACAATGAGCCAAAATGATTTGATTGACCTTCATAATGAAGGCTTCATTTTCCTTTGGATAGGCACTTAAATGTGGATATACTGCCATATATCCATTTTCTAATTTTTTTAGATATGGAATCTTTGTTCGGCATTCTTTGTATTCAAAGCGTGCAAAACATACAACATCATTTTCTTCTAATAATTTTAAAGATTGTTCATTTGAATCCATTGAGTGTCCTAAGCCACAATCTGTTGCGTTTAGATACGTTTTCCAAAGGTCTGAGAATGGACAATCCATTTTATAAAAACTTTCTTGGTGAATTGAATTGTGTGCACTATTCCAGCAAAAACAAGCACATTTCATTTCACGCATTAAATCTGATACATGTAACATAAAAATTTTCACCATTCTTATTGTACTTCAAAACTTAAATCTTTTCATCCCCATACGCATTTAATATTTGTTTAACACGCACAAGATATGCAAACTTTACATCTTCTGGGCTCAAAATTTCGACTTGATTTGTCATTGAAAATAAAGATTGATACAAATTCGATAAATCATCTGTATAGAATTCAAAGTCGGTGAAATCCTCTTGTTTATTGATGATTTGAAGTTTATTGCCCCAATATTTTTCTTTAAAAAGACGAAGGCCATTATCTGCATGATTGACTCGTACTTTAATTTGTTTTAAATCCAAAGGAATCAAAGAATGTTCACCAATATAATGACTTAAATGGAAATGGTTGTCACGAATAAAATGTCTTGATGATATTTCACATGAATACATACGCTCTTTACTAAAGCGATACATACGGTAGTCTTTCCTTAATAATGAAAAACCTATTAGATAATAGGATTTATGATAGTGAATAATTTCATAGGGTTCCACTTCAAATTCTTTAGGCACTTCATCTTGTAAAGATTGGTATGACAAAAGGACGCAAAGACCATGATTTATGGCTTGTTGCGTCTTATCGATCATAGATGATATCTTTTGATCTAATTCCATAGAATTCGACATATAGTGTAAGGTATCATTGGAAGAAATCTTACTTGTCGCAATGATCTTATCCATGGCATCACAATATAAAGATAGTGGTTTGAAATCTTTTTGTGTGCGCATAAATTTATAAGATTGAACCAATGCATCCTTTTGTTCGTCTGTAAAAATTGTAACTGGCAAATCATATTCATCATTTAAAATATATCCGCCATAACGACCTTTTACTTCTTCCACATTATATCCTGCAAGTACAAGTTCTTTTTTAAACTCACGAATATTACGTGGATTGACTTCAAGTTCAGTGGCAAGTTGCGTCGTATTCAACTTTCCTCTTGCCTTTAATAGTTGTAGCATGCGAATGCATAAATTCGTTCGATTCATCGTTATCTCCTTTTAGTGTGTACTGCAAAATCTTTGTGGATAATAGCCAAATCCTTTTTTAGGTTCAAAATGTTTAGGAACAATACCACGAAATACAAGTGGACGTATCATTTGACCAATCCCTCTTTCAAGTGCAAAGCCTAAAGCCTCTTGTTTTTGAATAGCTCCGGCATCAATTAAAATATTTACAATTTCTTCATTTCCAACACTGATAGCATGCATCAAAATGGGATATCCATTAAATACCCAACTAGGACTTGCACCAAGTTGTAGACAATATTCAACCCCTTCTACATCCTCTTTCCATACAGCATCTAATAAATCCATAGCTAATCTTTTTTCTGCGTTCATATTGTACCCTTCTTTCTATACTCAAAGGATACAATTTAATTTGACATTATTTATGTCAATTAATCCGATACTTCTCTAACGGTTTGAAGACGTGATAAAACATCTTCACATACGAGTTGATAGATACAAGAACAAATTGGAATAAAAATAATAATTCCAATAATACCTGCGATATTAGCTCCAATCGTAATGGCGACAATAATGTACATTGGTGGAAAGCCAACGGATTTTCCAACAACATGTGGATAGATAAAATTTCCTTCAACTTGCTGGATACAAATAAACATAATAATAAAAGTAAGTCCTTGTATAGGGTCTGTCATCGCAATAAAGAAAGCACATAATAGTGCGGCCACTAAAGCTCCAAACATGGGTACTAAGGCTCCAATACCAACGACAAGTCCAACTAAAAATGCGTATGGTATTTTTAAAATCAAGGATCCTGTTGTTACTAAACTCGCAAGAATCAAACATTCTGTGCATGTACCACCCACATAGCTTGTAAATATACGAATGATCAACTTTAATACGTGGCGTGTTTTTTCATAATCTCTTTTAGGAAGATAGGCCATCAACAAAGATTTTGTCTCACGCACAACTTGTTCTTTATTAAACAACAATAAAAATGAGAATACAATTGTGATAAAGACTTGTGCAAACCATGAAAATGTAGTGGATAATATAGAATATATAGAACCAAACAGATCATTTGCACCTCCAGATACAAGCCAAGAACTAATTTTTTTACTTACATTATCAATAGCCGAATTACTGAAGGCGTTTATGTCTAAGTTTTTCAAAAAATCATGCACAACATCTACATTTTTCGTAACGTTTAAAAGCCATATATAAAACTCATATATCATTTGTGGAAAGTTTGTCAAAAGTGTTTGAATAGAAAATAAGATTTTTGGAATAACAATTCCAACAAAGGCTGCAAATATCGCAAACACGATACATATAGCTAAAATGTTAGAAATCATTCTTTTGATTTTTGTATCTTTGAAATCAAACCATTTAATTGAATAGCGCATTAAATTATTCGATATAATATTAAAGACAAAGGCAAGTCCTGTTCCAAATAAAAATGGCAGGCACATAGTGCCAATCCAGCCCAAAAAGCTAACAATTTTTTCAAAATAATAAATAAACATGCCAATGAATAAAGTAAAAACAATTAATCTTTGATACATTTTTTCTTTTTCGTGTAGGTCCATTAAAGCCACCTCAAATCGAATTCATTATACTATCTTTTAAAATGAAAATCATTTTTTTAATTTTTTTATTTACATCTTTTTTTCATAGGTGTAAAATTGCCGAGTTAAAAGAAAAAAGAAGAGGTGAAAAAAATGAGTACTAAGTACATTTTCGTAACGGGTGGTGTTGTTTCTGGTTTAGGAAAAGGAATCAGTGCAGCAAGTCTTGGTCGTCTATTAAAGTCGCGTGGCTACAAAGTAACAAGTCAAAAACTAGATCCTTATATCAATGTGGACCCAGGAACAATGTCCCCTTTCCAACATGGTGAAGTTTATGTCACAGATGACGGTCTAGAAGCCGATCTAGATTTAGGTCATTACGAGCGATTTATCGATGAAAACCTACACACGTATTCTAACCTTACCACAGGACGTGTATATTGGAATGTCATCAATAAAGAGCGTGATGGAAAATATTTAGGTGAAACAGTTCAAGTTATTCCTCATATTACCAATGAAATCAAAAGCTTTGTGATTCGTGCTGGTGAACATGCATCTGCCGATGTTGTAATCACAGAAATTGGTGGAACAACAGGAGATATTGAAAGCTTACCATTTCTAGAATCCATTCGTCAGGTTGCCTTAGAGGTAGGTCGTAAAAATTGTTTATTCATCCATGTAACTTATATTCCATATATTTCTGGTTCACAGGAATACAAATCGAAACCAACACAACATTCTGTCAAAGAATTGCAGTCTTATGGCATTAATCCAGATATCATTGTTGCACGTTGTGATGAAACAATTCCTCAGTCTGTTTTAGATAAAATTTCATTATTCTGTAATGTTGAAAAACGTTGTGTAATCCAAAATAAGACACTTCCTTCCCTTTATGAAGTTCCATTTATGCTAGAAGAACAAAATCTTGCAGATATTGTTTGTGAAAAAACGGGTCTTGAGATTCGTAAACCCGATTTAAGAGAATGGAAACAAGTGGTAGACAATATTAAGGCAAGCACAAAACCTGTAAACATTGCTTTAGTTGGTAAGTATGTTGCGTTGCACGATGCATATCTATCTGTAAGTGAGGCTTTATATCATGGTGGTTTTGAAAACCATGCGAAAGTCAACATTCAATGGATTGATTCAGAAGGATTAGAAAATGCCAATTTAGACGAAGTCTTTAAAGATACAGATGGAATCATTTTACCGGGTGGTTTTGGTGATCGTGGCATTGAAGGTATGATCAGTGTCGCAACATATGCAAGACACAAACAAATTCCTTATTTAGGCATCTGTTTAGGTATGCAAATTGCTGCCATTGCCTTTGCACGTAGTGAATTAGGTTTTGAAGATGCCAATTCCTATGAATTTGATCCAGAAAGTAAACATACAATCATTGATTTTATGGAAGATCAAAGCAATGATATCCGTAAAGGTGGAACAATGCGTTTGGGTTCTTATCCTTGTTCATTAAGAGCAGAAACAAAAATCTGGTCATGTTATAAAAAAGACATGATTGATGAAAGACATCGTCATCGTTATGAATTCAATAATGAATATCGTAGTGAGTTTGAACGTAATGATATGATGATTGTAGGTACAAGTCCTGACAAACAATTAGTGGAAGCCATTGAATATAAGAATCACCCATTCTATATTGGTGTACAATATCATCCTGAATTTAAATCTAGACCAAATCGTCCACACCCATTATTTGTTGGTTTAGTTAAAGCGAGTCTAGAAAATAAAGAAAGTCACAAATAGTGACTTTTCTTTTTTTATATATACTTTTCAATTTCATCTTCGTTTTTTAACAACAATGGATTTGACTATCTAATCAATTAGGTGTAATAGACACAGAACTTTATATTGCCAACATACTCTTATACGAAAAAAATGAGGTTTTTTTGAAAAAAAGAAAAATTTCTCAAAACATTTGTGAAAATAATGATATTATATACGCGACAGGAGGATACTATTAAAATGAAAATTGTCGATGAATATTTTGGATGTGACGTATTCAGTACATCTGCTATGCAAAGATATTTGCCTCATGCCGTCTACAAACAAATGATGGACGTAATGGAAAAAGGAAAAGAGCTTCCTAAAGAAATCGCTGATGTAGTCGCAAATGCCATGAAAGACTGGGCTATGGATAAGGGTGCAACACATTATACTCACTGGTTCCAGCCAATGACAGGAATTACGGCTGAAAAACATGATGCGTTTATCAATCCAACTGGGCCAACATCTGTTATTTCAGATTTTAGAGGAAAAGAATTGATCAAAGGTGAACCCGATGCTTCAAGTTTTCCAAGTGGAGGGTTGCGTGCCACATTTGAAGCTAGAGGATATACAGCTTGGGATCCAACTTCATTAGCTTTTGTCAAAGAAAAGACATTATATATACCAACTTTATTCTGTTCTTACGATGGTAGTGCTTTGGATAAGAAAACACCATTATTAAGAAGTAATGATGCATTAAATAAGGCAGCCGTTCGTTTATTGAACATTATGGGCTACGATATCCATAAAATCAAAACAACTGTAGGTCCTGAGCAAGAATATTTCTTAATTGATGAAGCAATGTTTAAAGAGCGTTTAGACCTATTGGTTACAGGACGTACGCTATTTGGTGCAGCTCCCGTTAAAGGTCAAGAATTAGACGATCACTATTTTGGAAGCTTGTCTGAACGAGTTAAAGCCTACATGGAAGAAGTGGATGAAGAACTTTGGAAATTGGGTGTATACGCAAAAACAGAACATAAAGAAGTAGCTCCATGTCAATTTGAGCTAGCGCCAGTATTTACGACAACAAATATTGCGAATGACCAAAACCAATTGACTATGGAAGTTTTACAGAAAGTTGCTTCTCATCATGGCTTGGTATGTTTATTACATGAAAAACCATTTGATGGAGTTAATGGTAGTGGTAAACACAACAACTGGTCATTCTGTACAGAAGAAGGAGAAAATATTCTAGAACCAGGTGATTCTCCAAAAGACAATATTCGTTTCTTAACTGTTTTAGCAGCTATTATTAAAGGTGTTGATGAATATCAAGACTTGTTAAGAATCTCTGTTGCGAGCGCTGGAAACGATCATCGTTTAGGTGCTGATGAAGCTCCACCAGCTATTATCTCCATCTATTTAGGTGAAGAATTAACCGCTATTTTGGAAGCAATCGAAGCTGGAAATGAGTACGTAGATACAATCGATCGTAAATTGGAATTAGGAGTTTCTACTTTACCTCCAATCGCAAAAGATTCTACAGACCGTAACCGTACTTCTCCATTTGCCTTTACTGGAAATAAATTTGAATTCAGAATGCTTGGATCCAACTTGAATATTTCTTGTCCTAACACAATTTTAAATACAATCGTAGCTGAAGAATTAACGCAGTTTGCAGATGAATTAGAATGTGTAAAACAAGAAGATATGACAAAGGCTTTGATTGCGTTGATTCAAAAGACATTAAAAAATCATAATCGTATTATCTTCTCTGGAAATGGATATTCAGATGAATGGAAAAAAGAAGCAGTGAAACGTGGCTTATTAGAACTAAAAACAACGGCGGATGCACTTCCTCACTATACAGATCCAAAGAATCTTCAATTATTTGAAAAACACAATGTATATTCAGCAAGTGAATTACATGCTCGTGAAAGTATCCTACTAACAAACTACTACCAAGTAGTACAAATCGAAGCTAAAACCATGGCATACATGTTAAGAAAACAAATCTTACCTGCCATCTTTAGTTATGAGGCTAAACTAGCTCAAATCATTCAAACAAAGAAATCAAGTGGAATTGATGCTCCTCTAGAAGTAAAGATCTTGAAAAATATCAACACTCCATTAGAACTTGTATCAAATCACTTGGATACACTAGAAACTTTGATCAAAAAAGAAACAACCACAGAAAAACAAGCAGCTCGTTTTGCGGCTGATGAACTACTTCCATTAATGGAAACAATTCGCCAATTAACAGATGAGATTGAAACCAATGTTTCTAAAGAAGACTGGCCTTTACCAGACTATAATGACATTTTATTTAAGTCAATGCTTTAGGGAATCGTTTGATTCCCTCTTTTTTTACATTTATTTTCTGTAAACACTTGCATAAGCATGTTTCTTGAGTAAAATTTTAAGAAAGGATGGATTTGATTATGAATAAATTAGTAATACACGCAAAAATAATGATTGATGGTATTAGTGATACACCAAAAAAAGATCAATTGATCACAATCGAAGATGATAAAATCACTTCAATTGAAGATTATCATAAAACAGAAGATGAAGTGATTGAAGTAAATACAATTACGCCAGGCTTCTTTAACTGCCATGTCCACATTCTTTATCCTGTTGGTTTTGACGCAAATAAAGAATTTACCTTGATAGAAAAAGCTTTCTATGCCCAAAAACACTGCAAAGAATATCTAGAATCAGGCGTTACTTTTATTCGTGTTGTAGGTACGGAAGAAAACTATGACCTTCAAATTAAAGAAGCTATTGAAAATCATGTGATTGAAGGACCTCATATGTATTGTGCAGGTAAAGTCATATGTATGACAGGTGGTCATGGATGGCAAGAAGGTATTGAAGCCGATGGAAAAGATGCTTGTTTAAAAGCTGTTCGTACACAACTTAAAGCTGGTGTCGACTTGATTAAAATGATGGCTACAGGTGGAGTAATGACCAAAGGTGTTGAGCCTGGTAATGCACAATTTAATATAGATGAAATGAAGATTATGGTTGAAGAAGCTCATAAAGCCGGAAGAAAAACAGCTACACATGCACAAGGGCTTCAAGGTATTAAAAATGCCTTATATGCAGGTGTTGATTCTATTGAACATGGTTGTTTTTTAGATGATGAATGTTTAGAACTCATGAAACAACAAAATACATTCTTAGTCCCTACCCTATGTGCTCCTCAATGCATTATTGATAAGGGTGTAGAAAATGGTGTCGCAAAGTATGCCGTAGATAAAACATTAAAGGTTAAAGATGCCCATGTTGAAAGTGTAAAAAAGGCGT
The DNA here is from genome assembly GCF_958348295.1 of uncultured Holdemanella sp. Classification (NCBI taxonomy): domain Bacteria; kingdom Bacillati; phylum Bacillota; class Erysipelotrichia; order Erysipelotrichales; family Erysipelotrichaceae; genus Holdemanella; species uncultured Holdemanella sp. The sequence continues at coordinate 78,763 of NZ_CATVYQ010000001.1, read as the reverse complement.
ATGATAAAGGCATTCAGATTGCCTTAGGAACCGATGCAGGTACACCATTTAACTATCATTCGAATACAGCTTATGAAATGGAACTTCTAGCTAAACTCAACATTTCAAACATGGATATTTTAAAAATCGCAACAATCAATTCCGCAAGATGTGTAGGTGTTGAAAAAGATTATGGTTCGATTGAAGTGGGCAAACAGGCTGATTTAGTTTGTTTAAATGAAAATCCATTAGAGAACATTTCAAACGTAAGAAAAATTAATAGAGTCATTCAATCTGGTAAGATTGTGGTAGACAACAATTAAAACTATAGGAAAAAGGTAGAAATCAAGTTTTAAGATTTCTACCTTTTCATTTTGACAAATAACGCTGCAGTGTCATGCCTGTTAAATATGGCATCGGCATTTTATATATAGCTTTTTTGAATAATTCTTTTGTTTTCGGATCAAATTGTTCTAATTTTGGAAAAAATGTAATCAAATGTTCAGTCATACGACATGATTCAATACATTCAAGAATGCGTTCCATTTTTAGAAAATCAAATACATCTTCACTCTTTTTAAAATGATCAAATAATGCATGTACATCTGGATCCGTATCATCATACCCATTATAGAAAATAGACAGATAGCTTTCTGGTTTTAAAAACACAGGAGCCATCAATTCATAATCTAGACGCGTATTTGCGATCACATCCATATATGGAATTGAATCATAATACAATATAGCTTCTCCATAAGTATCATCTGGCATCAAATAATCAAATGTATAGTATGTCCAGAAATTAAATAATGGATAGGTTTCCAAATTTCTAAGATCCAAGCCATACTTTTGTGCTTGCCTTTGAACAACCATGGGATCAATAGCTCCACAACTGCGAACAAATCCAATTAAACAAAGTAAAGGTTCATCTTGTTTTTCTTTTTGATCAAAATCCACAAATTTTAAAGCCTCTATAACACTTTCCTTCAGCTCATCTGGAATTTCATTTTCAAATAATAAATATTTTCGATAAAGCGCCACCTTTTCAAATGGCATACTATGAACATCCACTTCTTTATAATTGTTTTCAACGATTCGTTTTAAAAGTTTTAGTTCTTTTACTGTACAAACATCTACAATATTTTCTGGTGTATATTGTTGAATAATTAGCTCAACCATTTGTTTACGAGTAATTTTTTCATAAAACACATCATCCGGAAAACATATCCGAAAAAATTGACTGTACACAGATTCTTTTGGATAATGATTGATTTCTTGTATTAATGAGCTCATAATACTCCTTTTAATTCAAATTTTTTGGCAACAACGAGTAAATCTTTTGTCCGTAACTATAATCTTCAAAGGCCTTTGAAATTAAGTCTTGCGCAAGTCTTACATTGGAAGTAGATAAAAAGCCATCATTAATAATACGTCCATTAAATGGCATAATAGCTGTCTGCATCAATAGTGGCGTTTTATCAGCCGGAATATATTTATCTAAATTATCGTTCAATGATTTTACCATATAGTTAATGCCCTCATCGTTTAAGACCGTGTAATTCTTTTCATATAATACTAATAAGAAATTTTTTCGCATGCCATATCTAAATTCATTAATAATATTTAGATTACGGAATGTGAAGTTAGATGGATTTTTATCCATATATTCATCAATGAAACGATCTTTATCTTTCCAGAACACTTCGATCACATTGACTAAGTCATCGGGTTCAATATATGTGTTTGGATCAATTTTTTTGTTTGGGATAATTTGTTCGATTTGATTCACAAAATCTAATACACTGAAGTACAATTTATAGAACAAGCGCGTATCTTTTTGATCGATGCATGCGTTTGTCTGAGCTTGATTTAATGAGCGTAATTTTTCATTAAAATCTACCTGGTCTTTCGCCTTTTTATATCCATCTAAACTTAATCCATAATAGTTTGGAAGACATATTTGTGTAACAGCCTTTTCATAGCATTTTTTTAAGCTTTCTGAGAATGAATATAAAAATGGAATCAAACCAATTTTTCTTTCATGAAGCATACCGCGAAGTAAATTATCAAACAATTCATCTTTAAATTTTGTGATGTCTGGCAACTCCTTTTTAGCTGCATTAAAGAATTTTTTAATATCTGGATTTGTCGCATCATATCCGTGATAGAAAATAGAAACATAACTATCTTGATCTAAAAATTTAGGTTCAAAACGCTCATGTTGAATACGACTATTGCGAATACTAAACAAATAGTTTTTATAATCCCAATATACATATTCATCGGCCTGACTATTGTCAATCAATTCATAATCATCTTTTAAATAAGCCCAAAAATTAAAGAGTTCACTTTCAATGATTTTTTTATAATTATAGGAACATGCACTGCAAACAGCTTGAATCAAAGAGGGTTCAATGACTCCAAAAGCACGTATAATCCCAAGAATCACAAGAGTTGGCTCATCATCAAGCGCTTTTTTATCCAAATCAATATCTTTTACTGCAAGCTTTACATTTTTTTTTAACTCTTCTGGTAATTGTTGATCAAAATATAAAAACTTGGCACTCAAAGCCTGTCTTTCAAAACGATAGCGATCGTCTTCTAAATCTTGGTTGCGTAATAGTCTTCTTAAAGCTTTTAATTCCCATGTTGTACAAATACTCTGTAAGTATTCTGGCTCATAGGTTTCTACCATTCTTTCAAACATTTCCTTACGAGTCATGGAATCATAATCCCAATAATCGTTTTGACATGTTCTTTTATAAGAGTCAAAAACTATATCTTTACGGTAGTGATTTGCGTGTTCTAATATACGTACCAAATGAACTCCTCCTTTATTATTTTCCTTTTTTATTGCCTTCAAAAGCCTTCATAGTTCCACGAATCATGCCGGTTTGAAATGGTGTTAAGCCTTTTTTCTTAGCTTCTTCAATTAAATAAGCGGCTAAAGCTGATTCTTTTTCAATATTTTTATTATCCATAAACAAATCTCCTTACAAATAATTATAAACTTTATATGAAAAAAACACAAAACAATACAATTTGTATTGCCTAAATCTTTCAATTTCATATAATTATTTAGAGGTGTACTATGGAATTAACGATTGAAAAAGCGCAACAAATTCTAGATGATTATTATGATTTAACGCAGCCTACATATGAAGATGATATACAGTTAATCAATGCCCTAGAATATTTAATAAAAGAAACAAATAACCCAGAATATATGGTAGAGCTTGGTGGTTGGTATTATGGTCAAAAACAGTTTGATTTAGCTGAAGAATATTATTTAATGGCCGCAAAACTCGATTATAATAATGCCTATGAATGTTTAGGCTACATTTACTATTATGGAAGAGTCGGACAACCAGATTATGAAAAGGCATTTCATTACTATAAACTCGCAAGTGATCAAGGTAATCTAGTAGCTGCCTATAAATTGGCGGATATGTATAAGAATGGGTATTATGTACAAAAGGATTATCCTAAATATGTACAGATTATTAAGGATTTATACCCAAAAATCCAAGGAGCAACCAACACCTTTGATCCTGTTCCTGAAATTTATTCTAGACTTGCCAAAATCTATGTTGAAGAAGGCAATGAAGATCAGGCTATTCAATTATTATTGATAGCCAAGGAATTCCAATCTCAAAGATTGATCTATTCCCAATTTTTTGGTGATCTAACAATCATGAAGTATATTGTGAATGATTTGTATTCTTTGATTCAATTTGATCCTGACTATATGGACTTATTCGATTTATATTATGCACTACAAAAACCTTGTAAGGTAGCCATAGAAATTCTTGGTGAGGATCATATTATTGAAGCTAAATATGAAGATGGATTATTCTTTATTTGTATGGACGATAAAAACTATGAGGATGTAGACCAATTCTTCTTAAAAGCCAAAATAAATGGTGAACCTATATCCACACAATATGTCAATGTGAATTATATTGAGATATTAGATTAAAACAAAAGTGGTAATTACTCAAAGAAAATGAGTTTTACCACCTTCTTTTTTTTGGGAAGATTGAAACAATAATTGTTTTAATATCTCATACATAATTAGGCTGTTTTCACCTCTAACTTACATTTTATGTTCGTATAAGATGAAATCCAACAAATTTAAAAGACCTATTGCTTAAATTGAATTTTGAAGATAAAGTCTTCTCCTTCAATCACTTCATATTTCATTTTATAGTTATCTAATAGATTACGAACAATATATAATCCTAGACCATTCCCTTTTGGTTGGGTTGGATCTTGTTTGTTTTGAATATAGAAATAGTCTTGTTCGATTCCAATTTGAATCATACCCTTTTCATACGTATAATTGATCGCATTACTAATTAAGTTAGATAAAATGATATTTAGAGCCGTCTTACCAATATACATTGTTTCATCTTTTACATCATTTTGAATTCTTAATTCCTTTTGGTGAATCAATACATCATATTTTTGAAGTACACGACTTAATTCATTCTTTATACAAACAATTTCTTCATCGTCTTTTAGATTTTCAATGGAATATACCGATAAAATTTGTTGGATACTCTTCGTTAAGTGATCGACTAAATCAATACAATCATCAATATAAACATCTCTATTTTTATATTTACCCACATTGTATTTCATATTTTCTAAGATGATCTTAAGACTTGCCAAAGGCGTTTTTAATTCGTGACTGGCCCCTTTAAAGAAATCGTATTTTATTTTCTCTAATCTTAAAATCTCTTTATTTTTCAATTCTAGATTGGAAATAGAATCTAGAAGTGTTTCATACAAATCATTAATTTGTGCCTTCAATTGACCAATCTCATCATTCGAATCAATTTCTAGACGAGCCTTTTTATCTAATGCCATCATTTGATCTGTTACACTCTTGATTTCAACCACATAATTTTTAATGGATTTGGCATACACAAAAGAGACAATGGCCGAAAAGCATAGGGATATGATTAATGAGTAAGGAAGAAATTGTAAACTTAGATTCTTGGCTTGGCTTTGCATGTCTGCCGTTGAAACAAATTGGAGGCGAATGGTCTTTCCTGTATCCAGCTTTAATTGTCTTTCTTCAATAATTAACGAGTTATTAGAACTCTTTAAGTCGACATTTAAATTATTCTTGATTTCTACTTCATTCGATGAAGTATTCTTTTTAATAAACGCTTTGATTTCATTGGTATTGGAATAGAAATCTAAAGCTTGTTCAATATAGTCTTCAGATTTGCCATTTAAGTTTTCTGTAATTTCATTGGCCTTAGTATAGATTTCTTCTTTTCTTACATCCAAATAGGTTCTTGGAAAAATCAAATATACAAAGAGATGGATAAATAAGACAATAATAGCGATGACACTGAATGTTTGTATGCATATTTTAGGAAATATCTTTAAGTTTTTCATGATTTCTCCAATTTGTAGCCCACATTACGAATGGTCGTAATACAATCTAAGCCTAGTTTTTTACGTAATTCTTTAATATATACATCAATAACTCGATCATAAGGGACTTCTTCACTATCTTTCCAAACATGATCTAATATTTGTGCTCTAGTTAAGGCAATCCCTGCATTATCTAAAAGATATTTTAATATCTCTAGTTCTTTGGCATTGATATCAATCGTTTTACCATCTATTTTCGCCGTATAGCTTTTGAAGTTCACACAAACATTTTTATATACAAAAATATCCTGTTTCTGTAAAAGCGCGTCAATACGAGCTTTTAATACGGGTAGTGAAAATGGTTTTTCAATATATCCATCGGCCAAATTTGTATAGGCATCAATTTTGAATTCTTCATTGCTGAAAGCCGTTAAGATTAAAACGGGTAAATCACTTTCTTTACGAATTTCTTTTAATACATCCAATCCATTGATATATGGAATTTGAATATCCAATATCACCAAATGAATATTTGTATTAAACTTTTCCAATGCCTCTTTACCATCTTTTGCCTGGATAATACTATATCCAGACTCCGATAGAAATTCACTTAATCCTTCGCGAATCAGTGTATCATCTTCCACTACCAATATTTTCATCATTTTTCCTCATTCATTAATTCTTTACAGTTCTTGTTTAACAAGTGTGTGGTGGCCACAACAAGTGCGACTAACATTACAATTGACATGAATATAATAACATACACCATATATTTTGGTTCAACAGTTGCATCAATATGCGTCAACATCTTATTAAAGCCATCTACTTCAGCTCCACCGCCAAGTTGATTTGAGGCAGATTCTTTTGCGATTTGTTTGGCAACACCAGTGCTTACTTGATTCAATACTTTTGTTCCTAGACCTGATGCAGTTTTACTAGCGATAAAGTACGCAAAGATATAGGCTGGAATGGTTACCATACATAGTTCTAGAACAAACTGAATAAAAATCTTCGTTTTAGAAATACCTAAAGCCATTAAGATTGCGATTTCTTTTCTTCGTGCATTCATCCACATGAGCAACAATAAAGTAACAACGATACCCGCAAAAATCAAAGATCCAATAAACATTTTATTTGCGACACTATACATACCACTTATTGATTTTTGTAGAGCCGGATAATTGGATGTACTTTTTACCAGTACATACTCATTCCAGTTGATATCTAATTTTCCTAGATTTTTAATAACTTGATCCAAATCTTTATTTCCCTTCACAAAGAATGTGGCATCTTGATATACAGCTGTTTTTTCTGTATTGCCATAGACTTTGGCTGCCGTATCTAAATCTGTGATTAGATTGTTTTCATATAATTCTTGTGCTGCTGTAACACCACCCTGATTATGACCATCAAATAAACCCTTAATGGTTACTTCTACTGTTTCGTCAGCACCCTTTTCATTATCTGCATCATAGATATTTGAACGGAGTAATAGTTTATCTCCCACTTTTAAATGATTCTTTGCTGCTAAATCTTTATGCATCAAAATTTGATGTTTGTCCTTACTATTTAAATGTTTACCCTTTACTAATTTATAGGCACCCGATACAAATTTTGTCTCCTTTTTCGATTCATTGACTCCTGTAAGCATCACAGTCGATTTAAATTTAGAAAGACGTTCTTCATTTTCATTTGAAGTTAAAATAATATCATGATCGACTAAGTCAGCTACACTATTGATTCTTTTCACATATGAGTCAATATCTTTAGAAGCACAAATCTTTTCAATGTCCTTTTCCTTAACATTGCCTGCACCTCTAGGCGTGCCAAAATTGACTTGACGATTAATTTCCATTGTAAAACTATTGGTAATCGAGCCTAATGATGTATTGGACGCTTTGTTTGTCGCATCTTTAATAGATAGTCCGACTAAACAAAGGCTTGACATAATTAGAACAACAAGAAATAGAATCATTGACTTCACACTTTTTCGAGTTACATATTTAAATGCATTCTTAAACATTCTATTCCCCCCTCTTCTTTAACTTTTTATCTTTTAATTCATATACAACATCAGCGGCATCCGCTACCTCTTTACTATGTGTCACAACAATCACACACTTATTTCTTTCTTTAGCACGAGCCTTTAAGATATCAATAATTTCACTAGCCGTATCGCTATCTAGATTTCCCGTTGGTTCATCTGCCAAGATAATAGGTGCACTGCTTGTAAGGGCACGGGCAATCGCAACTCTTTGTTGCTGCCCTCCCGATAGTTTCATTACACTACGATTGATTTGGGATTGTTCAAGTCCTAAATCTAAAAGAATGGAAGGCGAAGCTTTAGAATTGACTAAGCGTACATTTTCTAATGGTGTTAAATAATCAATCAAATTGTAATTTTGAAACACAAGACAAATATGATTCTTACGATGATTTGTATATCCCGTTTTTGAAATATCTTCTCCTTCAAATAAAATTTCACCAGAGTCTGGCTCATCAAGTCCAGCTAATAAAGATAATAAGGTTGATTTACCAGCTCCTGATTTTCCAATAATCGCATAAAACTTTCCGCACTCAAAGTTTTGATTCACTTCAAATAAAATATGTTCTAATTTTGTGTAACCATACGTTACATCTTTTATTTCTAATATACTCATTATTTATTTCTCCTAACTTAATTTTGATAATATTTCCCTTGGCTTTTTGATCATGATCATAAGACTCGCAAGTAGTACAGAAACGATAATAATACTCATCAGCAAGCCATAACTTAATATGAAGCATAACGCTTTATGTTTGATTACACTATAAGCACATAGAATAATTCCTGATGGAATAGATATAAATACAAGTTCGAATATAAATTGGATGATGATTTCCACCTTACTTTTACCTATAGACAACAAGATACCAATTTCATGAATGCGATCTCTTAGCCACAGAACTAAGACTAAAGATAAGACAACAAGTCCACACACAATGATAGAACAAGATAGAATCTGAATCATGTGATTCATACTTTGTATAGATTCTAAAGACGATTGATAGGCATTTTTATCTTTAGACACAACATATTCACTTGATGGATATAAGGATCGAACTTGTTTTAAACGATTTGATTCTATAGTCAATTTAGTAACCATCTTAGTATCCAGAGAATTATAATCCACAAACATAGTATTCTCACTTAAATCGGAAGATAAACCTGTATAGGTTTCATGTTTCTTACCTACAAAGATGCCTTTAATGGTATAAGTATGAGAATTCAAAACTATTGTATCCCCTACTTTTAAATGATTCTTCTTAGCTAAATCCGAATGAATAAGAATAGAGTTTCTATCCTTAGAATCAATATTTTTTCCGGAAGTTAAAGTAAACACGCCACTACGAAATAAAACATTTTTTGAAGTGTTATTAGTTCCAATTACTGAAACCACATTCTTATATTCTTCAGGCAATGAATCCAGTGTTACACCCTGCTTAATAGAAACAACCTTCGCTTCTTTTAATTTAGATACAAATTCATATTCATACACAGAATTTTCAAAAGATGTATGTTCAAATTCAGAACCATCCTTTTTTTGTACTACAATCGAACTATGACTTGCAGAATATAAAGACCGTTCTAATTGTGCGTTGTATGAAAGTATACTCAAACATTCATAAAGACTGATCAGGATAACCATAAGTATCAAAAACAAGATACCCGTTCTTACTTTTTTTCTTGTGATATATGCATAAGCATTATGTATCAAAACAACCAACTCCTTATCCGACACTATATTAGCAATCATTTATGAAATGTGTATGAAATGAAGTTATGAATTTTTAAAATTAATCCTAAATTAATATGTATAATACAGATACAGAAAAACTACTGAATAAAGTAGTTCTTCTGAATTTATCTAGTGTCTTTTACATTTTTCTATAATAATCAATGTGATTTTTAGTCATTTCACTAAAGCCAAGAGCCTATGGCAACATCAATATATAGATAAATATACATAAAACACGTCATCCTAAAAAATCTGAATCTTTGAGAACTCAAGATGTCATCTTTTTTATTCCAAGGGTAGGCGTTACTACATCCAGTAGCCAATTTCTATTATAAAAATCCAATGTGAAAATATTTTGTATTACAATAGTTCCTATTTAATCTAAAATGTCTTGTTTTCGTTAGATTAGATAAGGTTAGTCTTGACTTTTATATATATCAATTGTTTAATATTCATACAGAAAGACTACTGGATACAGTGGTTCCTCTGAATTATTCTAATGTATAGACACTAGTAATCCGTTGGCTTTGGGTGAACTAGTGTCTTTTACATTTTTCTATAATAATCAATGTGATTTTTAGTAATTCAACTAAAGCCAAGATAGTCATGGCAACATCAATGTATAGATAAATATACATAAAACACGTCCTCCTGCAAAAAAATCGAAGGATCTGCCGAGAACTCAAGCAGATTTCTTTTTTTAATTCAGAGGGTTCACCGTTACTACATCCAGTAGCCAATTTCTATTATAAAGATTCAATGTGAAATTATTGTGAATTCCACTAAATTTATAACGATTGTTCCTATTTGATCTAAAATGCCTTATTTTCGTTAGATTAGATAAGGTTAGTTTTGACTTTTTCGAATTCAATTTTATAAAAACACGAAAACCATTCACATTATGATAAAATATATGCAACTAAGGGAGAAATAAGAATGAATGAAACGAGTCGTAGAATTCTTGATCACTTTCAAGTTCGAAAAACAAAAAAACAAAAAGAGGAATTTCGTAAATATATAATTCATGAACTTAATCAATATGGGTATTGCCCCAGTATTCAACATAAAGGGATAAATAATAATATAATTATCGGTAATATAGAGAAAGCTAAAATATTTTGTACAGCTCACTATGATACACAGGCGGTCTTACCTTTTCCCAATTTAATTGTGCCTAATAATTTGTTTGGTCTGATTTTATCACAATTAGCCATTATTATTTGTGTATTAATTCTTATATTCTTTATGAACGTCTTTCTAATTCAATTATTTGTTTGGATAGGTCTATTTAAGAATATTGAGCTTAATATTGCTTCTTTTATTTCATGGTTAATTATAATGATTTGGATGTTGTTTGGAAAAGCAAATAAACATACTGCAAATGATAATACGAGTGGTATCATTACAATCATTGAGTCAGCCATCAAATTGCCAGAAGATTTAAGAGATGAAGTATGTTTTGTGTTATTTGACAACGAAGAACTAGGTTTATTAGGCTCTTCTGCTTTTGCGAAAGAATATAAAGAATATGTAAAGAATAAACTTATCATTAATTTTGATTGTGTATCCGATGGCAATGATATATTTTTCTTTCCAACGAAACAAATTAAAAATGATCAATCAAAACATGATAATATTATAAATGCATTTGCATCAACAGATTATATAAGAGTTCACATCAACAAAGGATTTGGATTCTATCCATCCGACAACTTTAACTTTAAATATGCATATGGAGTTTGCAGCCTTAAGAAAGGCTTGTTCTATTATCTTGATCGAATACATACTTCTAGAGTTATAATTTTCAATGAAGAAAATATCGAACTATTAAGCGATGGTGTATGCAAGCTTGTCAAAACAGCCCGTACATCCAGATGATTATTCCAACATAATCAATTAATTTGCATAAAATCAATTTAACAACTATAATACAAATACAGAAAGACTACTGGATATAGTAGTTCCTCTGAATTTATCTAATGTAAAGACACTAGTTTAATCCTTTGGGGAAGGTGAACTAGTGTCTTTTACATTTTTCTATAATCAATAATGTAATTTTTAGTAATTCAACTAAAGCCAAGATAGTCATGGCAACATCAATGTACAGATAAATATACATAGAACACGTCCTTGTACAAAATCGAAATCTTTAAGAACTCAAGATATCATCCTTTTAATTCCAAGGGTAGGCGTTACTACATCCAGTAGCCAATTTCTATTATAAATGTTCAATGTGAAAATATTTTGTATTACAATAGTTCCTATTTAATCTAAAATATCTTGTTTTCGTAGATTAGATAAGGTTAGTCTTGACTTTTATATATATCAATTGTTTAATATTCATGCAGAAAGACTACTGGATACAGTGGTTCCTCTGAATTATTTAATGTCGAAAGACACTAGTTTGATCCTTGGAGCGGGTGAACTAGTGTCTTTTACATTTTTCTATAATAATCAATGCGATTTTTAGTAATTCAACTAAAGCCATTAAACACATGGCAACATCAATGTACAGATAAATATACATACAACACGTCCTCCTATAAAATCAGAATCTTTAAGAACTCAAGTTATCATCCTTTTTATTCAGAGGGTTCACCGTTACTACATCCAGTAGCCAATTTCTATTATAAATGTTCAATGTGAAAACATTATTAATTCCAAGCATTTTGTTGCGAATGATCCTATCTTGTCTAAATCGCATTATTTTCGTTGAATTAGATACGGTTTTAACATCTAAACTAACACAAAATCAATCATTTACACAACATAAGATAAAAGAATCCTCAACTAAGAGGATCCTTCTTACTCAATACATGTTTTAACACTTCTTCCATTTTTTGAAAGTCAATTGGTTTCGTTATATAATCATTCATTTTTACATCAAATGCTTTTTTCTTATCTTCCTCAAACGCATTGGCAGACATAGCTATAATAGGAATATTTGCTTTTTCAGGTGATGAAAGCCTACGAATTACATGCGTTGCCTTATAACCATCCATGTTTGGCATTTGAATATCCATTAAAATGGCATCATATGTACCAACCGGATTTTCTATGACCTTATTCACACACTCAATACCATTCTTTACACGATCTACAAAAAGTCCTGCACGCTCTAATATGGTTTGTGCAATCTCGGCATTTAAATCATTATCCTCAGCCAAAAGAATATGTTTACCATTAAAAATTGCATTATCAACTTCACAATTCTCTTCTTGTTTATTCAAATAATATTTTTCATCCGCAATTTTATATTTTAGTGTGACAATAAACGTACTACCCTTACCAAGCTCACTCTTTACATCAATATTTCCACCAAGAAGATCCACATATTTCTTAACAATGGCCATACCAAGACCGGTACCACTAATTTTACTGGATGTCATTCTTTCTCTTGAAAAAGATTCAAAAATCTTATCCAAATACTCCTTACTCATACCAATACCTGTATCCGTAATACTTGTACGAACAATCATATATCCAGGCTCATCACATGAAAGCTCATCCACACTCACTTCAACAGAACCATTTGAAGGCGTATACTTTAGGGCATTACTTAAAATATTCACAAAAATTTCTTCAACCTTAGTCACATCGGCCATGACATGTTTATGCTCCACATTAAAAGTGTACCTCAAATGAATATTCTTTTTCTTCGCCTCATCCTCAAACATTTCAAACAATCTTTGTCTTATATCCTCAATATTCGCATAGTTTTCTTCCAATTCCATATGACCACTTTCTATGCGAGCCATATCTAAAACGTTATTAATAATTGATAAAAGAATATTCCCCGCCTTTTGAAGCTTATTTAAATGCTCTACAACCTTAGGCAAATCATTATCCTTCAATTCATTCTTCATAAGTTCAGAATAGCCCAAAATCGCATTCATAGGCGTACGAATATCATGCGATACATTATGAAGAAATTGTGTCTTAGCTAAGCTTGCATCCTTAGCACTCGCCTCTGCTTGTCTTGCCTTTTGTAAAAGTAGAAGAATTACAATAATAATACTAAAGCCTAGAACAAGCACAACAAACAAATGATCCTTTAAAAAGCCATAAAAAGTCGTTTTATAAGCTGTACTATCATACATCGCAATTGCACTTGTTAACATATCCGAAGGCATAGCCTTTATTGTCTTATTCATGATAGATAATAATGTGGCTTCTCCATCCTTTACCGCAAAACTAGCCTCCATTGTCTTTGTCAAAGGAATAATTTTAAAATTCTTTTTACCATCAAAACTTAATACCTGACTCGATCCCATGATAAAACAATCCACTTTACCAGCAACAACCATATTCGCACCATCCTCAATCGAATCACAATCCACGAGTTTCCAATGCGGATAATTATACGCAATATGTTGTTTTAAAGCTACCTTGTTTTTCGGTACAGCTACCACATATGAATCGTTTTCATTAAAATCCTCCTTATTTGTAACGGCAATCGAATTATACGTCCAAGCCGTATTCGAAAGTGCATACCCCTTTTTTTCGGCAACATTTGAATTTCGACTCGCATAATAAATCACATCAATTTCATTATTCTGTAAAGCCTCAATCATTTTGTCATAATCATCAAAAGCCTCTATATCAAATTTTAATGTATGATTCCCTAAACAATCTTTGGCATACGAAATATATTCAGAAAGTGTACCACGAATCTCTCCACTCTTTTTGTCCATAGAAAACACAACAGGATCATTATTTAAAAAACCAATTTGAATACCACCATGCTCTTTGATATATGACTTTTCAACACCTGTTAAAAATTGCGTATAATCCAAAGTAAAATACTTCTTATACAAACCGACTTGAAAAAAGGACTATCACTATCCAATTGACGCATCGCATAATCCAATTCTTGTTTAATATCACTACGCTCTTTATTGATCACAAAATATATATCAGACTTTCCAATTGTAGTTACACTAGAAATCCCTCTTTCAGACCAAATTGACTCTTCTAAAGACACGAAACAATCAATCTCATTATTCGCCAATTTCTTTTTTACATCCTCATTACCACTAACATTCACATGCTCAGTATGAATACCATACTTATTCTCCCAATTTGTAAGCATATATTCAGGCTTAGCACCTTTAAGCACACCTATACGTTTTCCATCCAAAGACTTATAATCTGAAGACAAAATATCCGTATCCGATAAATTCGCATACAAAACATACTTTTCTTCACCCATCGTTTCCTCAGAATAAAGCATTTCTTTAGCACGATCATCCGTATACGATATATCACCCATGATATCAATCTCACCATTTTCAAGCTTATCAAAACAGTTCGACCAATTACACTTCACATACTCAAACTTCCATCCTGTATACCCAGCTAAAGCCTGCATCAATTCATAGCCATAACCACGCCTTACACCATGTTCATCTACATAATTAAATGTATCTTCAAAAGATCCCACACGAATCGTCTTCTGCGTCTCATCTGCCAAACAAGGCATACACATAGATAAAACCACAAAAATGATTGTGCATAACACAGCTAATCTTTTCCCTTTTTTAAACATATTATTTCTCCATATCCAATTGTTAATAGTATATTTTATTTCACAAGATTCAGTCAATAAAACGAAATTATTTTTTAATAAAATCTAACCAATTTACACAATTCATAATAAAAAGAGGAAGAGACCCGCAGGTTCTTCCCCGCCTGTAGGCTTCGCAAGTTTCTACAGAACGATCACTAAATCAAGTTTACGTTATCTCAAATATTGAGTCAATACATTTAATCTACATTATCCACTAATCTGTCTGGAATTAACTCATTACCTTCATATTTAAACACATATTGTTTGTTTAAGTCTTTATTCTTTAATGAAAACCACACTTCACTATCTGACTGTTGAGTGATTGAATCCACATAATATGCATCATCCTCAATTTGATTATTTGCACTTTCAATCAATTCCTCATCTGAATATGGTATTGATGTTTGAACTTCTTTTGTCTCTCTAAGTTCGGGTTGTGCTTGTGTACAACCTGTTAGTAACATTAGTAATATTAATCCTAATATTTTCATACAATTCTATACGTATTCTCCTTTGTGTTGATTTCAATTGTAACTTTGTTACTAAAAGTAGTCTGTTGAATATGATCATTAATGATTTTATGCTCTACCATCTCTTCATTTTTAATTTTTTGATAAAAATCAAGGACAATATTGGCTCTTTTAATTTTATCCTCTATGGATAAACCATCACTTCCAAAATTACCATCCACATTATCATAAGGCGCATTTCTTATGACATATGGAATACCACCATTTAATAACGCATACAACATGTAGTCTTCTTGCCTTTTTTCCATTGGCCAAGGCAAAATGAAACAATCATGATACACAAGATTAAATAGGGGTACAGGTATACCCATTCTTTTCTCATTTTCTTCTTTCATCATAAATTCATAAGGCCCATAATGTGAAAATACAAGTTCTCGCATCGCCCAATCACTACACTCCTCACTTGAAGGAATGATTCCTTTTGAGATCATATATTGAAAACAAGCCCTTCTGTATTCCATACACTCTTTTCTTGTCATCAAATGTTCTGGATTAAAACACTCATCCATTTCATTACAAGAAAATACATCTAAGTATACGCAATCCAAATCAATATGTTTTAAGATCTCAGTGTAGTTTCTTTTTACATACTTCGGTGCAAGACTTGCACACAAATAGTTTTGTCTTCCCCCAGCCCAATTGGCATGTTCAAACACACTACCATCCTCTAATTGAATCGCTTCATTTTCATTATGTGTTTTAGCCGTATAGTAATAATCACGATACTGATCGTGTAAGCCAAATAAATCATTTTTCAAACTTAAACTATCCTGTAAATTCTTTAAACCAGCCCATCCACCAGCTTCAATACATGCCGGCAAATAATCCGGATGACAATTGTCGTAGCCAGGATCTGCCCAACCATCCAAATGAAGATAGAGTTTAGAAGAACCCAAACTATGAAGCTTTTGAATCATTTCCTTTACTGATTCAAAAGAATGAATCACATCCTCTTGCCCACAATAAAACCTAGAATCCTTTTCCGTATGCGCCTTAATACCCGTATGAACAACAGCACATTGTTGAAGTTCTGATATTTTAGAAAGTTTAACTTCTTTCTCTTTTAAACTCTTAAATAAACCAGTTTCTTTTACATACTCTCGATAAATCTTAGCAGCACGATTATAATCCATATTACTTTCAAAAGAATATCGGACAACACGCTTATATCGCATCTTACCTAGACTTGTTAACCACACAAATTGAAGCCTTGTCCCCTTGTCATCATGATCAATTGTATATTTAGAATCCCAAGGCGTTTCATTGATTGCGATATACCCTTTTCCATTATTCGTTTGACTAAGCCAAGGCATATAGGCAGCACAACTAGTAAACTGACCATCAAAGGCAATATGACTATAATCATAATCATACCGATTGGGAATCAGTAAACCTTGCATATAAGGAATCGTTGAATAGCCATCCTTATCTTCACACACAAAACTATCTGGAAAATGAACCTCTTTAATATTTTCATCCACTTTTGGAATCCACTCAAAATAATAATGGTTCGTACTATCTTCTTTCCAGATATATGTATCAAAATATTTATAAGTACTATAAATACCCTTACCTAAACCTGTCACTCTTGATTCTGACTTGATGAAATCATCACTAAAATATATCTTCTGATTCTCTTTTGTCACATAAAATGAATCCTGATTTCGAATCCAATTTTCCATACATAAATACCTCTTGTCTTAGTCATTATACCATATATGATATGTTAGAATAGTATAAGAAAGTTGGTGCAACTGTGGGCATTTATTTAAATCCAGATAATAACCGTTATGAAAGATTGTGTAACAGTCCTATCTTTGTAGATAAATCATTATTGATTGAATACACAAATAAAGCTATAAATACTTCTAATGATTGTATTTGTGTAACTCGTCCAAGACGATTTGGGAAAAGTACAGATGCGAATATGTTGGTAGCTTATTATTCAAAGGGTACAAATTCAAAAGACTTGTTTAATACATTAAATATCAGTCACTGTCCTTCTTTTCTTGAACATTTAAACAAGCACAATGTGATTCATTTAAACATACAAGACTTTTTAAGTACCACAAATTCAATTGATGAAATGCTTGTGAAAATCAATCGAATGATTTTAAAAGACTTGAAATTTGAATTTAAAGATGCCATAACTGAAACCGAAATCATCGATGCATTCAATGAAGTCTATGCGTATACAAAAAATAAATTTATCTTTATTATTGATGAATGGGATTGTATCTTTAGAGAATTCAAAGAAAACAAAACTGCACAAGAAACATATTTAAATTTCTTAAGGAGCCTTTTAAAAGATAAGAATTATATTGAAATGTGTTACATGACAGGAATATTACCAATCAAAAAATACGGAACTCACAGTGCCTTAAATATGTTTGATGAAATATCTATGACGCAATCAAAGCCACTGGCAAACTACATGGGATTTACCGAAGAAGAAGTATCGAATTTATGTCGAAAGCACAATGTAGATTATCAAAAAATGAAAGATTGGTATGATGGGTACCATATGACAGACACTATTTCAACTTTTTCACCAAGATCTGTAGTTGCAGCTATTTCAAAACATGATTTTTCAAATTATTGGACTAAAACAGAATCTTTTGAAGCTTTAAAAATATATATCGATTTAAATTTTGATGGACTAAAAGACAATATTATTCAAATGATGGCAGGAAAAGAAGTATATATCGACACATCTTCATTTGAAAACGATATGTCCACATTTGGTTCAAAAGATGATGTTCTTACATTACTGATTCATTTAGGATATTTGGGATACAATCAAAAAGATCAAACATGCTACATTCCAAATAAAGAAGTCATGGACTCATTCTTTACATCCATTAAAAATTCAGATTGGAATGCGACCACTAAAGCCATTCAAAATTCACGAAACTTATTAGATGCTACGTTTAATATGAATGAAGCAAAAGTAGCTGATTATATTGAACAAGCCCATCTAGAAACTAGCCACATTCAATATAATGATGAAAATGCTCTAAGCTATACAATTGATCTTGCCTTCTATGCCGCAAGAGATCACTATACTGTGATTCGAGAACTCCCAACCGGCAAAGGATTTGCGGATCTAGCCTTCATCCCTAAAACAGATAAGCCAGCCATGTTGGTTGAATTAAAATGGAATCAAGATGTAAATACAGCCATTACACAAATCAAAGAAAAAAAGTATCCTTCTGTTTTAGAAAAATACAAAGACAATTTATTACTCGTTGGTATTACTTACGACAAGAAAACAAGAAAACACATATGCAAAATCGAGCGACTTTAATCGCTCGATCTTTTTAAGATTCTTACTTCATAAGGCTTGAACTCAAGTGCGTTGTTAACAGGAGCCTCTTCATTTGTTTCAATATCAATGAAGTTACCTTGTCCATTAAAGCCTAATGTTTGAGCTTCATTTTTCATATTCATACAGATCCATAGACATTCCTTTTCATCTTGTCTTTGATAGATACAAGCCGTATTTGTGATACCAATCTGTGTATAGTCTCCATAAGATAAAGCAGAATGATTATGTTTTAGGTTGATTAACTTTTGAATGGTATTCGTTAATTCATTCCATTCAAAGACTTTGATTTCTGGTCTAAGCTGGGTATCATTCCAATTCTTTTTACCTTCCATACCCCATTCACTACCATAATAAATACATGGAATGCCTGGCATAGTAAACAACATCGTATAAATTAAAGGCAATTGATTTTTATCCTCTAGAATAGATGCGACCCTTTCAACATCATGATTATCCACAAAGTTAAATAAATGTTTACCCGTATATAAGCACCATGGATCTTTGCCAAATTGACGATTCAATGAATATAGAATTTCATAGAAGTTAGCCGAATTAAAACTTGAATACAACCCCTTATAACACTCATAATTTGTAACTGAATCTAACATATTGTCATTCATCCACTGATTGTAGTCTCCATGTAGTGTTTCTCCTAAAAGAAAAAAGTCTCTATCTACATGATTATGTAATGTTTGAAGGAAGTTTTTATCTAGACAATATGCGACATCTAATCTTAAACCATCAATTTTAAATTCTTCTTGCCAAAAATCCACTACGCTTAGAATATAATTTACAACCTCTTGATTTTGAAGATTTAACTTCACCAAGATATCATTGCCTTCCCAATCCTGATACCAAAATCCATCATTGTAGTGATTGTTTCCATTAAAATCAATATAGAACCAATCCTTATAAGATGAATCCCACTTCTTTTCTAATACATCTTGAAACGCAAAGAAATCACGACCCACATGGTTAAATACGGCATCTAATATAATTTTAATGTTGTTGTTGTGGAATTTTTCTATGACTTCTTTTAAGTCTTCATTTGTACCCAATCGAGTATCCAACGTTTTAAAATCCGTTGTATCATAGCCATGCGTACGACTTTCAAAAATTGGATTTAACATGATACAGTCTATTTTTAATTTCTTTAAATGCGGAATAAATTCCTCTAACTTATGAATTCTATTTACTAGAACATGATCATTCTCAAATGGCGCTCCACAAGCTCCAAAAGGATAGATTTGATAAAATACACTATCACTTGCCCACATACTATATTACTCCTTTATGATATCTACAGCTTGCACTTGAATTAAATCCACCAAATCTTTTGGATCCATCTCAATCTGCATGCCAATCTTACCGGCACTAAAATAGATTTTATTCTTATTTAATGCATCCTCATACATAAAGGTACGAAATTGCTTTTTCATTCCTAAAGGAGAACAACCACCACGAATATATCCCGTGATCTTATTAATATCCTTTACATGAATCATTTCACAAGATTTAACCCCTGCTACTTTGGCACACTTCTTTAGATCCAATTCCTTTTCAACTGGAATCATATAGACTAAGTATTCTTTTGTGTTAGCTTGTGTAACCAATGTCTTATATACCTTTTCAACAGGCTGATTTAACATATTCGCAACATGAATACCATCCACCGGATCATTTTCCTTATGTTCATACGTATGCGCTTTGTATTCCACTTTATGCTGATCTAAAAAACGCATCGCATTGGTCTTTTGAATCTTTTTCATTCTGAAAACTCCTCTAATAATTCTTTCGCCACAAGAAACTTCGCTTTATGCTGCTCCATCGCTATCTTTTCAATATAGTGATGCGCCTTTTCTTCACTCCAATGATAATTTGAAATCAATACCAACTTACAATGATCCACCATCTTAAGCTCTAAATATTTCTGTTCAAGCTTATTGATTTTCTTTTCATACATCGCAATCTTCGATTTTAAACTCTTCATCATTTGGAAAGCTTCATACAAAACTTGTTTCTTAATGGGATACGACAAGACTATTATACCACTATCTTTACATTGATATAAAACTTGATCATAGATTTCAAGTTTACACACTAATAGAACAGAGGTGTTTAAACTCTTCGCAAAATTCAAAAGACCACTAATTGTTTGCGAATACAAAATCACCACAACATCAAACTGAGTATTCCTTAACTTACTTAAGGCATCATTATATGTTTTTGAAAGCACATATTGATAATTGGCCGTATTTTTTAATAAAGCTAAGAAATTCTCATTTCCTATTACTAATACTTTACTTGCCTCCATACATACTTACCCAACATAAATATCCACAATATCTTTCCCTAACACTTCTTTTAGCCAAGTCGAATTCTTCGCCTTTGACTTTGCTTCATCTAAACTTTGAGCAAGCTTTGTAGCATCATTACTTGCCACATCCGTACAAGGATCTGGTACCATCTTATTTTCAATACCCTCTAAACCAGCATAAATCAATAATGCATACGCAAGATAAATGTTACAACTACAATCCGGACTTCTTAATTCCATACGATTTGTAGAATGCGTTGCCGGAATACGAATCAATTGATTTCGATTCTGATACGACCACGTAACATATTTTGGTGCTTTGTCTTTTCCCAAACGCTCATAAGAATGTTTTGAACGATTCAAAAACAAAGTCATATCTTCAATGCGATTTAAAATTCCCGCCATAAAAGGCATCATCAATTCTTCATGATCCTGAATACTCATATTAATATGCATTCCATTACCAGGGGCATCTTCAATGGGTTTTGGTGAAAAGTCCGCAACCAAACCTTGAATATTCGCTAATGCTTCTACGACCCACTTAAAAGTAGCCGCATTATCGGCTGCCTGTAAAGCTTGTGAATAACGAAAATCAATTTCATTTTGACCAGGCCCCATCTCATGATGAGAAACCTCAGGATCAATACCCATCTCAGATAATGTCAAACAAATCTCACGACGAATATTTTCTCCCTTATCCAAAGGAGCAATATCCATATACCCACCTTGATCTAATGGAATATATGTATTATTTCCATTTTCATCCTGTTTAAATAAATAGAACTCAAATTCAGACCCAAAATTGATTGTGATTCCCTGTTCCTTAGCTTTTTTTACAGCCTTTTTTAAAATATATCTAGCATCCCTTTCAAAAAAAGTTCCATCCGGATACTTGATATCACAATACATACGAATCACACTACCATCCATGCTACGCCATGGAAGAATTGTCATCGTATTTGGATCTGGATATAAAAACAAATCACTATGTACCTCATCTAAAAACCCATCAACGGCACTCGCATCAAAGCTAATCCCTTCCACAAAAGCCCTTTTCAATTCCGTTGGTAAAACCGAAACATTTTTCTGCATTCCATAAATATCAAAATAAGAAAGACGAATAAATCGTACGTCTTGTTCCTCACAAAAATTCAATACATCTTCATAAGTCATAATTTTCACCTCGATTAATTAATACACTATTTTCATTTTGTTTTCAATGCTTTTTACATTTCTTTACAATTTCCTGTTGACAACTTCAAATATTCGAATATAATAAGTTGCATACATGGCAAGGACGCCAAAGAAACCATAGGTAAAACCTAGTGTTTTTAGTGTCCTTGCCCTTTTTTTATGTAAAGGAGAGCCATTTATGAAATCAATCGTAGAAGAAATTTTTGGAAGTAAAGTTTTTGATGAATCTATCATGCGAGAAAAACTCGCAAAAGATACATATCGCGAATTAGAAAAAACCATTCGTGATGGTAAGCAATTAAATATCAAAATTGCCAATGCCGTAGCCCACGCTATGAAAGAATGGGCCATCGAACAAGGGGCTACACACTATACACACTGGTTCCAACCAATGACTGGTGTGACTGCAGAAAAACACGATGGCTTTATCAACCCAGATAAAGATGGCAAAGTCATCATGGAATTTAGTGGTAAAGAATTAATCAAAGGTGAACCTGACGCTTCAAGTTTTCCTAACGGAGGATTAAGAGCAACATTTGAAGCTAGAGGCTATACAGCATGGGATCCAACAAGCTATGCCTTCATTAAAAACGGTGTACTTTGTATTCCTACCGCATTCTGTTCTTACTCAGGACATGCCCTAGACAAAAAGACACCACTACTTAGAAGTATGCAAGCTATTAATAAACAAGCTTTACGTATTGTAAAACTATTTGGCAATAACGATGTTCAAACCATTAAAACAACAGTAGGACCTGAACAAGAATACTTCTTGATTGATCAAAAATATTATGAACAAAGAAAAGACTTGATCTATACAGGACGTACACTATATGGTGCTCCATGTCCTAAAGGACAAGAATTAGAAGATCATTATTTTGGAACCATTAAGACTCGTGTTCAAGAATTCATGACCGACTTAAATAAAGAATTATGGAAATTGGGTATCTTAGCTAAAACAGAACACAACGAAGTAGCTCCTGCTCAACATGAATTGGCTCCGATCTTTACAACAACAAATATCGCAACTGACCACAACCAATTGACAATGGAATTGATTCAAAGAGTCGCAAAGAAACATGGATTGGTTGCTCTACTGCATGAAAAACCATTTGAAGGAATCAACGGAAGTGGTAAACACAATAACTGGTCATTATCTACAGACACAGGATTAAACTTATTAGAACCAGGCGATACACCACATGAAAATGCACAATTCTTAGTATTCCTTGCCGCTATCATTAAAGCTGTAAATGAACACCAAGACTTATTGCGATTAAGTGTAGCCACTGCTGGAAACGACCATAGACTAGGTGCTAACGAAGCTCCACCAGCAATCATTTCTATTTTCTTAGGTGATGAATTAACAGCAGTATTAAAGGCTATCGAAGAAGATAAACCATATGATGGAAAAGAAAAAGAATTAATGAAGATTGGTGCAACCGTTCTTCCAAAATTCCCTAAAGATTCAACAGACCGTAACCGTACTTCTCCATTCGCATTTACAGGAAACAAATTCGAATTCAGAATGCCAGGATCTAACTCAAGTATTGCCGGATGCAACATCGTATTAAATGCTGTTATTGCCGACGAACTTGAAAAATTTGCGAATATTCTAGAATCAAGTGATGATTTTGAAACAACATTACACGCATTGATCAAAGATACAATCAAAAACCACAAACGTATTATTTTTAATGGTAATGGATATGATGATTCTTGGATTGAAGAAGCTGAGTCTAGAGGCTTATTAAACTTAAAAACCACTCCAGATGCACTTCCTTACTTCAAGACAGAAGAAAACATCGCCTTATTTGAAAGACAAAGAGTTTTATCAAAAGAAGAAGTGGAATCAAGATATGAAATCTTGATGGATGAATATGTAAAACAAATCAACATTGAAGCTTTGACTATGTTAGACATCGCCAAAAAAGACATCTTACCAGCCGCAAGTAAGTTCTCTAAAGAATTGACAGATACCATCGCAAACAAAAAAGCCATTGGCATCGACTTAACATATGAACTTGAAACAGCTAAAAAGGTCAGTGAATATTTAACCGAAGCTTATCAAGCTTTGATCACATTAGAAAAAGATGTTAAAAAACTACATTCAATCGATGATTTTGAAAAATCAGCCTTCTATGTAAGAGACTTCATTATCCAAGATATGGCGGCCTTAAGAAAACCATGTGACGAATTAGAAGTCGTAACATCAAATGAAGCTTGGCCATTCCCAACCTATGGAAAATTATTATTCGGAATTCTATAAACCGGCAATTGCCGGCTTTTCCGTTCTAAGGAGATATTATTTATGTGTACAATTATAGGATATAAATCATTAAAAATAAGCGAAAACACAATTCATAAAGCATTGGAAAACACCTATTCTAGAGGACCTGATGATGAAAGAATCCAACAAGTAGGATGTGGCTATTTAGGTTTTCAAAGACTATCCATTATGGGACTCAGTCCAGAAGGCATGCAACCATTTGAAAGAGATGGAAATTATGTCGTATGTAACGGTGAAATCTATGGTTTTAGAACTATTAAAGAAGAATTAGAAAAATCTGGATATACATTCATTTCGCAAAGCGATTGTGAAATTCTTTTACCACTTTATGAAAAATATGGTTTAGACATGTTTAAAAAACTAGATGCTGAATATGCCTGCATCATTTATGATGCAAAGAAAAACGATTTTATTGCAGCCCGCGATCCAATTGGAATCCGTCCATTATTCTATGGTTATGATAAAAACCACAATATCGTCTTTGCCTCTGAAGCAAAAAATATAGTTGGACTTGTCGAACAAATCATTCCCTTCCCACCTGGATATTATTATGCCGATGGAAAATTCACTTGTTATTTAGATGTCACAAAAGTAGATAAAGTCATTGACTCTGATCTAAATACAATCTGTACAAATATCCACGACAAGCTCGTTGAAGGTGTTAAGAAAAGACTAGATGCCGATGCTCCACTTGGATTCCTTTTAAGTGGAGGACTTGACTCTAGCTTAGTTTGTGCCATAAGCCAAAAGCTATTAAACAAACCCATTGAAACCTATGCGATTGGTATGGAAGAAGATGCGATTGATTTAAAATACGCCAAAGAAGTCGCTGACTTTATTGGTAGCAACCACCATGAAATCATTATTAATAAAGATGATGTCTTAAATGCTATTAAACCCGTCATCAAAACTTTAGCAACTTTTGACATCACAACCATTCGCGCCAGCATTGGTATGTATCTCATCTGTAAAGCCATTCATGAACAAAGTAACATTCGCGTATTACTAACTGGAGAAATCAGTGATGAATTATTTGGCTACAAATATACAGATTTTGCCCCAAGCCCAAAAGAATTCCAACAAGAAAGTATAAAACGCGTACATGAACTTTACATGTACGATGTATTAAGAGCCGATCGTTGTATTTCCACAAACTCCATTGAAGCTCGCGTTCCTTTTGGAGATTTAGATTTTGTCAAATACGTTATGGCAATTGATCCAAAAAAGAAAATGAATACATACAATAAAGGAAAGTATTTACTTCGCCATGCCTTTGAAAAAGACAATATTCTACCATACGATATCTTAATGCGTGAAAAAGCGGCATTCTCTGATGCAGTTGGACACTCATTGAGTGATGATATTAAAGAATATGCTGAAAATTATTATACAGATACTGAATTTGAAGAAAAAATCAAACAATATAAATACTGTACTCCATTCACAAAAGAATCCTTATTATATCGTGAAATCTTTGAATCTTACTATCCAAATCAGGCAAGCATGATCAAAGACTTTTGGATGCCAAATAAAAACTGGCAAGGATGCAACGTCAATGATCCGAGTGCCCGTTATCTTTCAAACTATGGAGATAGCGGCAAATAGAAAGGTTGTATATTATGAATTTTGAAATTGAACACGATGCCTGCGGTATTGGTACCGTAGTCCAAATCGATGGTAAACAAAGCTATGATGTAGTCGATAAAGCATTACATATCGTAGAAAAACTAGAACACCGTGCAGGAAAAGATGCAAGTGGTAAAGTCGGTGATGGAGTTGGTATCTTACTTCAGATTAGTGATGATTTTTTTAGAAAAACATTAAAAAAAGAAAATATTAAACTTCCAGAATACTATGGAGTGGGTATGTTTTTCTTACCTAGAAACAAACTTTTATTAAATCAACACAAAAAAATGTTTGAAAAATTTGTTGAACAAGAAGGATGCGAATTCATCGCATGGAGAAAAGTTCCTTGTAATGAATCTATCCTAGGTCAAAAAGCTAAAGATTGCATGCCTAATATTTATCAGGCTTTCGTAAAAGGAAACAAAAATCTAGATAAAAGATTATATGTGATTCGTCGTGAATTTGAAAAAAGCTGCAAAGAAACTTATGTTGCGTCTTTAAGCAGTCGTACCATTGTCTATAAAGGAATGTTTTTAGTATCACAATTAAGAAAATTCTATTTAGATCTACAAGACAAGAATTATAAATCTGCGATTGCGATCGTACACTCACGTTTCTCGACAAACACTACACCATCTTGGCAAAGAGCCCATCCAAACCGCTATATTGCCCACAATGGTGAAATCAATACCATTCGTGCAAATGTCAATAAGATGTTAGCCCGTGAAGAAAGTATGCATTCAGAATTCTTGGATGAAAATTCAAGTAAGATCTTACCTATCATCAACACTTCAGGTTCCGATTCTGCCATGTTAGATAATGCATTAGAATTTTTAGTCATGAATGGCATGCCACTAGAAAAAGCCATTATGATCTTAATTCCAGAACCATGGAAGCACCAGACAATGGATCAAAAGAAAAAAGATTTCTATCATTACTATGCCACTATGATGGAACCATGGGATGGTCCAGCCGCTATTTTGTTTAGTGATGGACAAAAAGTCGGAGCTGTACTTGATCGTAATGGTTTAAGACCAAGCCGATATTATCTAACAAGCGACAACATGTTGATTTTATCAAGTGAAGTTGGCGTTTTAGACATTGATGAAAAGAAAATCATCAAAAAATCAAGACTTGAACCAGGCAAGATGTTACTTGTAGATACAGTCAAAAAAGAATTGATTGAAGACTACGATTTAAAGAGTGAATACGCAAAGTCAAATCCATATGGAGAATGGCTAGACACTTACCTTTTACACCTTAAAGACTTGCCTGCTCCAGACAAAAAAACACATATCCATACACAACATGAAAGAGATATTCTTTATAAAGTCTTCGGATATACTTATGAAGATGTAAAAGATATCATTTTACCAATGGCACGCGTCAAACTTGAACCAACAAGTGCGATGGGTACAGATATCCCTTTGGCAATTTATTCCCAAAATCATTTAAGTTTATTCCATTACTTTAAACAACTCTTCGCCCAAGTAACCAACCCACCAATTGATTCTTTACGCGAAGAAATTGTTACAGATACAACAATCTATATTGGAAGTGATGGAAACTTATTAAAAGACAAATCCGACAACTGTACAGTCTTAGAGGTTAATAATCCAATCTTAACATCAAGAGATATGGATAAGATTCGCCAATTAAATCAGACAGGATTTAAAAATGAAACCATTTCTTTATTATTCTATCGAGGTACTTCTTTAAAAGAAGCTTTAGACAATTTATTTATTGAATGCGATAAAGCCTATAGAAACGGTGCCAACATCTTGATTTTAAGTGATAAAGGTGTAGATGAAGGTCATATGGCCATTCCTAGTTTATTAGCCGTTTCTGCTCTTGAACAACACTTAGTAAAGACCAAAAAGAAAACCGATGTATCTATCATTGTAGAAAGTGGTGAACCTAGAGATGTTCATCAATTCGCTACACTTTTAGGTTATGGTGCAACCGCCATCTATCCATATTTGGCCCATGAATGTATTGAAGAAATGATTCAATTAAATATGTTAGATAAAGAAGTCAACATTGCGATTGATGATTATAATGAAGCCATTTTAAAAGGTATTGTCAAAATTGCTGCAAAAATGGGTATTTCAACTTTACAATCTTATCAAGGTGCCCAAATCTTTGAAGCCATCGGAATCTCAAAAGATGTCATCGACACATATTTCACAAATACCATTAGTGAAGTGGAAGGCATCACATTAGAAGATATTGAAAAAGATTTAATCTACCACCACGACCGTGCCTATGATCCATTAGGACTATCTACAGATACAAGTCTAGACTCCATTGGATTCCATAAGCTAAGAAAAGGTGATGGAAAAGAAGATCATTTATATTCTCCTGAAACAATTGTGAAACTTCAAAGAGCTACACAAACCAACGATTATGACCTATTTAAAGAATATTCAAATGAATTAAATTCAAACAGTCAAAAGCATCATTTGAGAAGTCAATTGCACTTTAAAAAGACACAAGAAAGCATTCCATTATCGGAAGTGGAAAGTGAATATGAAATTGTAAAACGCTTTAAGACAGGAGCTATGAGCTATGGTTCTATTTCTGAAGAAGCCCATACATGTATGGCTATTGCGATGAACCGTTTGGGCGGTAAATCCAATTCTGGTGAAGGTGGAGAAAAACCAGAACGTTTAGGTACAGATAAAAACTCAGCTATTAAACAAGTCGCAAGTGGACGTTTTGGTGTAACCGAAGAATATTTAGTGAGTGCTAAGGAAATCCAAATCAAAATGGCACAAGGCGCTAAACCAGGCGAAGGTGGACATTTACCAGGCAAAAAAGTCTATCCTTGGATTGCGAAAACAAGATATTCTACACCAGGTGTATCTTTGATTTCCCCACCACCTCACCATGATATTTATTCTATTGAAGATTTAGCACAATTGATCTATGACTTAAAAAATGCCAACCCACAAGCACGAATCAGTGTCAAATTAGTTAGTGAAGCTGGTGTTGGTACAATTGCTTCAGGTGTTGCCAAAGCCGGTGCTACCGTAGTATTGATTTCGGGCTATGATGGAGGTACAGGTGCTGCTTCACAAAGTAGTATTCACCATGCAGGTCTTCCTTGGGAATTAGGTTTAGCACAAGCTCATCAAAACTTAGTTGAAAATGGTTTAAGAAGTCGTGTATTGATTGAAACCGATGGAAAATTAATGACCGGAAGAGATGTTGCGATTGCCTGTTTATTAGGTGCAGAAGAATTTGGTTTTGCGACTGCCCCATTAGTTACTATGGGATGTATGATGATGCGTGTATGTAATCTAGACACTTGTCCTTTTGGTGTGGCAACACAAAATCAGAAATTAAGAAAACGTTTTAAAGGAAAACCCGAATATGTCATGAACTTCATGTTGTTTATTGCACGTGAATTAAGAGAAATTATGGCTGACCTTGGCTATCATACAATCGATGAAATGGTCGGTCATACAGATAATCTTGAGGTTGATGAAGATGCGAATATGGATTATTCAAACATCTTGATGACTCCACACAATATTCATTATGATCCTAAAGATACATATAACTTTGAATTAGAAAAAACAGTGGATATGAAGGATTTGCTTCCTAAATTTATGCCTTATTTCAAGTCAAAGAAAGCTCATTCAGAAACTATTGAAATTTCAAGTACAGATCGTACAGTCGGAACGATTTTATCAAGTATCATCACAAAAGAATTTAATAACACATTAAAAGACGATACATATACGATTCATTGTAACGGTGGTGCTGGACAATCCTTT
This sequence comes from uncultured Holdemanella sp., assembly GCF_958348295.1. Taxonomy (NCBI): domain Bacteria; kingdom Bacillati; phylum Bacillota; class Erysipelotrichia; order Erysipelotrichales; family Erysipelotrichaceae; genus Holdemanella; species uncultured Holdemanella sp. Next base: position 48,978 of record NZ_CATVYQ010000001.1, on the reverse strand, counting down.
GGTTCCTTTGCACAAAAAGGAATGACTCTAGATGTTCATGGCGATGCGAATGACTACTTTGGCAAAGGTTTATCGGGTGGTAAATTGATTATTCAACCTAAAAAAGACGCAACTTTTAAAGCGAACGAAAATGTCATTATTGGTAATGTTGCCTTATATGGAGCTACTAGTGGTGAGGCTTATATTCGTGGCTTGGCAGGTGAGCGTTTTGCGGTACGTAACTCAGGTGCAAGTGCCGTAGTAGAAGGTGTTGGAGATCATGGACTTGAATATATGACTGGTGGAACCGTTGTTATCTTAGGTAAAACTGGTAAAAACTTAGCTGCCGGTATGTCTGGTGGTACAGCCTATATTTATGATCCAAATCATGATTTATATACTCGTTTAAATAAACAATTGGTCAATACATATGAAGTTAAATCTAAAGTAGATAAAGAAGTATTAATAGATCTTTTGACTAAACATTATCAATATACAAATTCAGATGTTGCCAAAAACATCCTATCTAATCTTGATGAAGAATTATCCAACTTTAAAAAGATCGTTCCGAAGGATTATGAAAAGATCACAACATTGATTCAAGAACTTCAGGCCAAAGGCTATCATAAAGATGAGGCAAGTCTTATGGCTTTTGAACAGGTACATGCATAAGAAAGGATGAAATAGTATGGGAAAACCAACAGGATTTTTAGAATATGAAAGACAAGAAAACGAGGCTATAAAACCGCTTTCTCGAATCACAAACTTTAATGAATTTCATCCCTTTTTAGATGAAGAAACAAGACGCAAACAAGGTGCACGCTGCATGAATTGTGGCGTTCCCTTTTGTCAGTCTGCCATCAAATTAAAAAACATGGTGACAGGCTGCCCATTACACAACTTGATTCCAGAATGGAATGATGAAATCTATAATGGCAATGATAAACGTGCTTTATCAAGATTATTAAAAACCAATCCATTCCCTGAATTTACAGGTCGTGTATGCCCTGCTCTTTGCGAAAATGCATGTCTAAATGGCGTAGACCAAGAGCCTGTCACAATCAAAGAGAATGAATTGTATACCATTGAAACAGCCTACAAAAACAATTGGATGGTTCCATATGTTCCTACCATTCGTTCTGATAAAAAGATTGCGATTATCGGTTCTGGTCCTGCAGGCCTTGCCTTAGCCCATGATTTAAATCATCGTGGACATTCTGTCACAGTCTTTGAAAAAGAAGATCATATCGGTGGATTATTGATGTATGGTATTCCAAATATGAAATTGGAAAAGAAAATCATTCAAAGACGATTAAATATCTTAAAGACAGAAGGTATTCAATTTAAAACCAATGTCAACGTTGGAAAAGATATTACTAAAAAAGAATTAGAACAAGAATATGATGCGATCATCTTTGCGGCAGGTTCTAAAAAAGCACGTGATTTGAACGTAAAAAATCGTGATTGTTCGGGTATTTATTTTGCGGTAGATTATCTTACAAAAGCCACAAAACATTTATTGTATGATACAGAAGAAATTTCTGCCAAATACAAAAATGTTGTGATTGTCGGCGGTGGTGATACTGGAAACGATTGTGTAGGAACAAGTATTCGTCAGGGTTGTGCAAGTGTTGTTCAAATTGAAATGATGCCAAAAGCCCCGGATGAAAGGCTTTCAAGTAATCCTTGGCCAGAATGGCCTAAAACCTGTAAAACAGATTATGGTCAAGAAGAAGCGATTGCCGTCTTTAAAAAGGATCCTCGTATCTATGAAACAACAGTAAAAGAATGTATTTTGGATGATAAAAAGAATCTAAAACAAATCAAGACTGTAAAAGTACAATTTAAAGATGGAAAGCTTGAGGAAGTAAAAGGTACTGAGCAAATCTTAGATTGCGATTTATTGTTGATTGCGGCAGGATTTATTGGTATTGAAGATGATTTAAAAACCAAATTTGAATTGGAAACAACACCAAGAAATACGATTGTGACACAGCCAAATTCTTATCAAGTCAAAGACAAATATTTTGCGGCTGGAGATTGTCATAGAGGTCAATCTTTAGTTGTATGGGCCATTCATGAAGGTAAAGAATGTGCCAAAGAAGTAGATGCCTATTTGATGGGTTATACGAATATGGAATAATTTAAACTTCATTTAAGCTTGTGGCTATATCCTTGTATTGTAAACAAGGAGGTACATGGACATGAAAAATGAAATGCCAAGAATTCCAAATTCAAATCATAAATTATTAAAGAAAGGATCTAAACTCATTTTGAGTGCTGCTACTTTTGGAGTGGTTGCCGCCGGAAGTTTTCAAGGAGTCAACTATGTGGTTGATAACTATAATAAACAAAATACAACAGTACAAAGTACAAATGTTGTGAAGACTTCAAGTTCAACCACTTCCAATGTAAGTACAGTGGCTCAAAATTGTATGCCTAGCATTGTATCTATTACCAATGTATCGGTATCCGACGTACAAAACTATTTCAGTATGTATGGAAGAAACTCTAGAAGTAATCCATTCACGCAACAAGAAAGTACAAGCGTAGGTAGTGGTGTCATCATTAATAAACAAGATGGTGAAATCGATATTTTGACAAACTATCACGTTATCGAAAATGCCAAGACCTTGACTTGTACATTAGCGGATAATACAAATGTTGAAGCTACTGTAAAAGGTGTAGATGAAGATCGTGATTTAGCTGTAATTTCCATCAAAACAAAAGACTTAAGTAAAGATACATTAAAACAAATTGCGATTGCGACAATCGGCGATAGCAACAAGTTACAAGTTGGTGAACAAGTTGTAGCCATTGGTAATGCGTTAGGTTATGGTCAATCTGTAACAACAGGTATTGTCTCAGCTACAAATCGCAGTGTATCAACAAGTTCAGATACGGATACAACACAATCTTATATTCAAACCGATGCAGCCATCAATCCAGGAAACTCTGGAGGAGCATTGTTGAATATGAGTGGTGAATTAATTGGTATCAATTCAGCGAAGTTAAGTGATACAGATGTTGAAGGTATGGGTTATGCGATTGCGATTAGTGATGTAAAAGATTCAATCAATACTATGCTTCAAGGAAAAGATGTAAGTAAGTCATCAAATCAATCTTCTTATTATAACAATGAAGATGATGAATCCTCTTCTCCATTTGATTTTTGGAACTAAAACAGGGACTTGATTCCTGTTTTTTTTTATAGTAAACTATTTAAGATGTTTTTTTGTGGATATGGATCTCATGACCATAATCTATGTATGAAGACATCAATTTGATTAGTTACATCGTATTCTTAAAAAGAAACGAAAGTAGGAGGAAATATGAACAAATCAAAACTATCAGTACGCCAGATGTGCGTGTTGGCTTTATTTTTAGCCATCGAAATCATCATGTATCTAACACCAATTGGATACTTACGTATTAACGCATTAAGTGTTACATTGATGCACGTGCCTGTAATTATCTTGGCTAGCACAATGGGACCTGGTGCAGGAGCTTTCTTAGGATTCGTATTTGGATGTACATCTATTATTGGTGCTACAATGACACCTGGAATCACAAGCTTTGTCTTCTCTCCATTCGTAACAGTTGGTGGTATTTCTGGTAACTTCTTTAGTTTAGTAATAGCTTTAGTACCACGTATTTTATTAGGTGTGATTGCTGGTTATGTATTTAAATTTGCAAAAAAATACGCAAAGAATACGCCAGTCGCTGCAGGTATTGCAGCCGCTGTTGCGACAGTATGCCACACAATCATGGTATTAGGATTGATCGTTATCTTATTCGGTCCTCAATATTCACAAGCTTTAGGTATTAGCCAAGCAGCACTAAACGGTGTTATGGCTGGTGTCATTGGAACAAATATGATTCCTGAAGTCATCGTAGCCGTTGTTTCAAACATGGCTTTAGCGACTGCATTAAGTTCAAGATACGTTGGAATTGCTCAACAAGCATAGTCATTGAATAGTGTAACTTTGGTTGCACTATTTTTTTTATTTGGTTTATAATTACCTAGGTGATAAAAATGGATTTAAATTGGAAATTAAATAAAACAGAACATATTGTACAAGATGAATGGATCGACTTTCGTAAAGAGTCTTTTATTCTTCCAGATGGAAAGGAATTCTCCCCTTTCTATAACTATTCAAGAAGAAACTTTGTTGTGATTATCGCAAGAACAAAAGATGATAAGTATATAACAGTTCGTCAATTTAGACATGGACTTAAAGCTTTAACCACTGAATTTTGTGCAGGCGGCATTGAAGGTGATGAAAAAGATAGTGCATTACTAGCAGCTAAACGTGAACTTGAAGAAGAAACAGGCTATGTATCTAATGACTGGAAACATATATATACGATTCCTAGCAATCCTACAATAGCGGATAATTATGCGTATTTATATTATGCCGATAATTGTGAAAAAGTATCAAATCAACATCTAGATTCAACTGAATTTTTAGAAGTCAAAGAATACACAGAAGATGAAATCAATGATTTAATTAAAAACAACGAATTTGTTCAACCAATTCATCTAATGGGTTGGCTAATGGTGAAAAAAGGCGTATAGTAAGGGTGAAAAGGAGACATACAAAAAATGGAAAAATTAACTAAAAAAGACATTATTTCTAATATTGCCGAAGATTCTCATTTAACTAAAAAAGACATTACGGAAGTTGTTGACTTAGCATTAACACAAATCTTTGAAGGTTTAAGTGAAGGAAAAACTGTAGATCTTGCAGGATTTGGAAAATTTGAAATTACAGAAAGAAAAGCTAGAGAAGGATTTAATCCATTAACGAAAGAAAAGATTCAAATTGAAGCCAGCAAATCTGTTAAGTTCAAAGTTGCCAAAGCTCTAAAAGAAGCGGTTAATAAATAATATCAAGACAAAAAGCATCCCTAAAGATGCTTTTTAATTACCTTCTTCGATTATTACCACTCGTTGTATAATACTCCTTTTTATTCTGATACATTCTTTCATCGGCTAATTTACTTATTTCTTGAACCGAATCAAAATTTTGTTCTGAAGACTGAACAACACCATACGATACAGATATAGAATTTGAATACTTACCATGCCAATCATGAATAGTCGTATCAAACACTTGTAATATAGAATCTATATTCGATACGGATTCTTGAATCAATACGACAAATTCATCTCCACCAATACGATAGATCTTTCCATAAGAGGCAAACGCAAACTTCATGCAGCTACTAGCCGCACAAATCAGTTCATCCCCTGCACTATGTCCTAGTGAATCATTGGCTTGTTTTAAACCATTTAAGTCTATAGATATATAAACCCATTACGTATTTAAATCTAACTTTTCCATATCCGAATCATACGCACGGCGATTGAAGCATTTCGTCAGTTCATCCGTTTTTGAAGTATACATGTACTTTTCTTTTTCATACTTCTCTTTTAATACTCTAGAAAGCATTAAAACAAGTAAGCATGAAGCTAAAGTCAAATAAATACCGACAATCAATATCGCAACAATATTACTTGAAGAATTTACCGATTCTTCCATAGTTACGGCAACCAAATAATTGCCATGTTTTCGAGATATACATTTACATTTTTTATGATCCAATACGATTCTTTGCATCTTAGATGATGCATTTACATTCGTTAATGTATTTCCAATCTTTGTACGATTCGTAGCACCCTCAATTTTTTTCGTTTTCGTATTTACGACAAAAATTTCCATACCCTTATATACAGGCATATCGGCTACGACATTTGAAATTTGGTTTTGTTTCAACTCCTTTAAAAGACGCTTTGGCGTAATACCCACTTGAACCATATGCGTCTTCGACTCATTCCAAGTGATCGCATACATCATCTTTTTAGCTTCAGCCGTATTTGGTGTGACATCCTGGCATAATGTTAAATCATAATTGTTTAACATTTGTTTAAAGAAAGCCATTTGTTCACCTGAATCAAAGCTATATCCAAAATATTTAGATATCGAACCTGAATATATCGTTCCCGTATCATCAATCAAATGAATTTCATCAACAGACATCAAAGATGCGATCTTTTGAAGTTCATCAATATCATATTCCACTTCCGGCTTAGCATCTACAATATAAGATATGGCCTTAGCACGAACAATATAATCATCTTTTAAAGATTTGACAAATTCACCTTCACTCGAATCATTCTTATCAATAACCGCAATCACACGATCCAATAATACATTGGATGTTGTTTGTGCATTTTTATCGTTCACATATTTAAGAATACACGTTTCAAGTATAAGAGCTACGGCAACAATGGTGATTGAAAGTATTAATATTTTTCTTTTCCTCATACTTATTATTGTAGGTTATATTTTACAAAAATAAAAGTGGCATTTGTTATGCCACAATTTTTTGAATTGATTGTATTAATTCTTCAGCCGCCTTTTTTGTATCCTTTTGATCCATAATGGCCGATACAACACAAACCCCTTGAATAGGACTTTTTTCTAAAACAGAAAGATTATCTTTATTTAATCCTCCAATCGCACAAACTGGAATATTGACAGCTGTACAAATATCATTTAGTGTTTCAACACTTGTAATCTTTGTCTTCACATGCGTCTTTGTCGGATAGATGGCACCACAACCTAAGTAATCAGCACCATCGGCTTCTGCTTTTTTGGCAACCTCTACTGTTTTTGCGGTAGCCCCAATAATACAATTTTCACCCATAATTTTACGAGCAATGGAAATAGGCATATCTTCATTTCCTAAATGAACACCACATCCTACAGCCATTGCGACATCGATACGATCATCAATAATTAATGGAATATGATAAAAATCAGTAATCTCTTTTACTTTTAAAGCGAGTTCATAATACTCTAAAGTCGACTTATTTTTTTCACGAAGCTGAATGATTGTTGCGCCACCAAGACATGCTCCTTTTACTTTATTTAAGAATGTTTCTTCATCATACCCATCTGAATTAGTAATAAAATATAATGTATAATCTACTTTTTTCATCCTAACACCTCAATTTTAAACAAAGATTCATCAAAACTAGTAAGCTTATAGATTTCATCCATAAAATGCATATGGAAAGTTCCTGGACCATTACACTCTGTCTTTTCTGCCGCTACCTCATAATAACAAGTTGCCTTTACACAAGCATTAAGCGGTGGAAAACTAGCCAAAAATGTAGCAATCGCAACATTTAACATGCATCCTGTTCCTGTAATTCTTGAAAGCATGTCACAACCATTTGAGATTAAATTCACTTCTTTACCATCTGTAATGACATCAATTTTACCGCTACACACAACTACACAACCAAGATTTAAAGCCATATCTTTTAGCCACTTACAACTTTCATAAATATTCTCTTCATCTTGAATATCTGCATCTACACCATGCGCATGACTTGTCATTCCATAAAAAGCCTTACACTCACTGATATTGCCTTTAATGACGGTTGGGCAATATAAAGAAACAAGTTCTTTGGCATAATTCAATCGAAGTGTTGAACAAGCCACTCCAACTAAATCTAAAATGAATGGAATTTTATTTTCTTTGGCACACTTAGCACTAATCATCATAGACTTAGCTCTTACATCATCAAAGTTACCTAAATTTAATGCCAAAGCCGCAGAATGGCAAGTGATATCATCAACTTCATCGGGGTGACAAGCCATAATTGGCTTAGCCCCCAAAGCTAATATAAGATTTGCACAATCATTAATTGATATCGGATTTGTGATACAGTGAATCAAATTATTTGTTTGTTTCAACAAATTTTTGCACTCCTAACTTTCTTTGAATATTTTCTAGGATACCACTACGAGACATTGACTTCAATAGAACATACGCAATACTTCCACCGATAATTGTACCCATTAAAAAGCTAGGTACATAGAACATCCAAGTAAGTCCAGTTCTACCCCATAAATAAGTCATTACTGGATATGAAAGAACAGAACCAATTAAACCAGTACCAATGATTTCACCAAGTACGGCAGCCCAGATTTTTCCTTTACTAACACGATATAAAATACCAGATAATGTAGCTCCAAAAATAGCTCCCGTTAAAGCCAATGGTGGAATTCCCATTACAGCCATACGAATTAAACCAATAGCTAAAGCACAAAGAAATGAATACCAAGGCCCCATAAATACAGCCATTGTGATATTAATAAGGTGTGCCATAGGACACATTCCTTCCACACGTAAAATGGGTGAAATGACCACTCCAACAGCTACCATCATTGAAAAAAAGACTAGGCTTAATAAGTAATTGTGTTTATTCATAATACTACCTCCTACAGATACAGATGGCCTAGAAAACACGCAAAAAACCATCTGTGGTTTCGGTATTAGACAAACAGTCCTCTCTCATCCTGTCAATTCAGGCTCCCTCGCTTGTTTTCTATACTCTAGGCGCTCCCCTACAGTAAGGTAGTAAAATAAAAAGACCTGCAACGTAAAAAGACAGGTCAAAAACACATCTATACTTCCTACGCCGGCATTATCCGTCAGGTTTAATGGGTCGAAGTCGAACTTCCTCTCAGCAATAGCTCCCCAGATTTATTTACTACATTTAGAATTTTAGTACAAAACAATACAAAGTGCAAGCCAATATGTAATCAATCATGAAACAATACAAAAATTATTTCTTATCTATCTTCTTATTCTATATGTTGTATTTATTATTCAAAACCATCCTATCTCAAGATAATTAATGCTTATTTTAGCTTTTCAACAACTTTTAAAAACTTCTTCTCATTCATAACATCATTCGTTACATAATCACCATTGTAAAATAGCGCATATGTGGTGATAGGTGTTGGCGCATTTTGCGCCTTTTCTTTTGTATCTAGATGAATCGCTTTAAATTCTATATTTTGTTTTTTTGAAACATTCTCGATAATCGGAGCATACTTCGCATTAAAAGGACATTGGCTTGTATAATACAAGACAAAACCAGACTCTTCGATATGACATTCTTTCGCACAAGATTTAAATTTAGGTGCATCCGAATCATTAAAAGCTAAATACCACAATTGTATTCCATTGCTCGCTTCATCACACACTTTAAAACCTTTATATGTTAAAAACTTAGGATCTGCAAGATACGGCATTTTCTTTTTACTAGATAAGATACAAATTCCATCCATTCCCTTCTTCTTGCTGCCCTCAATACACATATTTAATAATTCATTGGAATATCCATGTCCCTTTAAAGATCCAGAAACCCATAGACAATCAATATACATATAATGATCTGCAGTGAGTGGAATCCACGCATTGTTTGCCGGAATATATTCAATAAAACATTTCCCTCTTACACTTGATTTAATAAAGACAAGACCTTCTTCAAAACGACAAGACAACCAATCTTTCTTTGATCTTACTTGAACATCTGAATTATTACTTATGGCACAACAAATGTGTTCTTGTTCTATATTTTCTTTTGTGACATATACATAATCCATGATTCAACACCTCAAAATCAGTATACTAAAAGAAGTTGAAATCAATCAACTCAAAATTACTGTTTATATCAGTTTCATCTTAATGATTCATTATCAGGTATTCGTGTAATTTAGTGTCAAAAATCGATAAAAATACATCGAAAATTATACGATTATTTTATATATAATCACGCTAAACAACACGTAACATATAAAGGAGTTGAAATCAATCAACTCCTAAGTGTTTTATTTATCGAATTTAATGACAGCCTGTGCAGCAGCAAGTCTAGCGATTGGTACACGATATGGTGAACAAGATACGTAGTTCAATCCAACTCTATGACAGAATTCAATACTTGCTGGATCACCACCATGTTCTCCACAAATACCTAATTTAATATTTGGACGAGTACTTCTTCCAAGCTCTGTAGCCATCTTAACAAGTTTTCCAACACCTCTTTGGTCTAAGTGCGCAAATGGATCGGATTCAAAGATTTTCTTGTCATAGTAATCTTGTAAGAATCCACCTGCATCATCTCTTGAGAATCCAAATGTCATCTGTGTCAAGTCATTTGTACCAAATGAGAAGAATTCAGCTTCTTTTGCGATTTCATCTGCTAATAATGCAGCACGAGGAATTTCAATCATTGTACCAACATGATATTTCATGTCGAATTCTGATTCTTGAATCAACTTGTCAGCTACATCACATACAACTTTTTTAACATAACGAAGTTCTGCAACATCACCAACTAATGGAATCATGATTTCAGGTTCAATCTTCCAATCTGGGTGTCTTTCATTGACAGCCAATGCAGCTTGAATAACTGCAGTTGTCTGCATTTCAGCAATTTCTGGATAAGAAATAGCCAAACGACATCCACGATGACCCATCATAGGGTTGAATTCGTGTAAGCTAGAAATGACAGATTTCAATTCATCTAAACCAATATGCATATCTTTCGCTAATTGAGTAATGTCATAAGAATTTGTAGGTAAGAATTCATGTAAAGGTGGATCCAAGTAACGAATAGTCACAGGAAGACCTTCCATAGCTTCATAGATTCCTTCAAAGTCACTTCTTTGCATAGGCAAGATTTTTTCTAAGGCAACACGTCTTTGTGCAGCCGTTTTAGAAACAATCATTTCACGAACCGCTTTAATACGATCACCTTCAAAGAACATGTGTTCTGTACGAACTAAGCCAATACCTTGCGCACCAAATTCATGAGCTTGTTTTGCATCATGAGGAGTATCTGCATTAGTACGAACTTTTAATGTACGTCTTTCATCCGCCCAGTTCATAAAACGTTCAAAGTCTCCTGAAATACTTGCAGGAACTGTTTTAATAGCACTACCATAGATATTTCCTGTTGACCCATCTAAACTGATCCAATCTCCACGATGATATTTCACACCGTCAATTTCGAAATATCCTTCATCATCATGCATTTTAATATCACCACAACCACTTACGCAGCAAGCACCCATACCACGAGCTACTACAGCAGCATGACTTGTCATACCACCACGTACAGTTAAGATACCTTGAGATACGTGCATACCTTCAATATCTTCTGGACTTGTTTCTAGACGAACTAAGATGACTTTGTGGTTACGACTTGCTTCTTGGATTGCTTCTTCAGCACTAAATACGATTTGACCACAAGCAGCACCTGGACTTGCTGGAAGTGCTGAAGCAATTGGCTCGGCTTTCTTTAATTCATCCGCATCAAACATTGGGTGAAGTAATGAATCCAATTGTTTAGGTTCAACCATCATTAAGGCTTCATCTGTAGAAATCATACCTTCATCCACCATATCACACGCAATCTTTAAAGCAGCCTGTGCTGTACGTTTACCATTACGTGTCTGCAACATGAACAATTTACCTTTTTCAATTGTAAATTCCATGTCTTGCATATTACGATAGTGAGTTTCCAATCTTTTAGTAATCGCAACAAAATCATCATAAGCACTAGGAGCTACTTCTTTTAATTGATCGATTTTTTGAGGTGTACGAATACCCGCAACAACATCTTCTCCTTGTGCATTCATTAAGAATTCACCATATAATTTATTTTCACCAGTACTTGGATTACGAGTAAAGGCAACGCCCGTACCACAATCATTACCCATATTACCAAATACCATCATCTGTACGTTAACTGCAGTTCCCCAGCTTGAAGGAATATCATTCATCTTACGATAGTAGATAGCACGAGGATTATTCCAAGAACGGAATACAGCTTCAATAGCTCCCATCAATTGTTCTTTTGGATCTTCAGGGAATTCTGATTTCAATTCATTTTTGTAGAATGTTTTAAATAGTTCTACCAATTTTTTCATATCATCCGCATTCAAATCTAAATCATCTGTAATACCTCTTTCAGCCTTTACTTCATCGATGATTTCTTCAAAACGCTTTTTACTCAACCCCATAACTACATCTGAATACATTTGAATAAAACGACGATATGAATCATATGCGAAACGCTCATTATTAGTTAGTGTTGCGACTGTTTCAGCAACTGTTCTATTCATACCTAAATTTAAAATAGTATCCATCATACCAGGCATACTTGCACGTGCCCCAGAACGAACAGATACTAATAAAGGATTCGCTTCATCCCCCAATTTTTTTCCAGATTTCTTTTCTAATAAATCTAAATACTCCATAATTTGAGCTTTAATACCATCATTAATAGTTTCATTATCTTCATAATATTGGTTACAAGCTTCTGTAGTGATAGTGAATCCATAAGGTACAGGCATTCCAAGCTTAGACATTCCGGCTAAGTTGGCACCTTTTCCACCTAATAGCTCACGCATCGTTTCGTCGCCTTCATTAAATTCATAGACATATTTTGTATCCATAATACTTTACCTCCTTTTTGTAACCGTTTACATGTGTAAATTATTATAGCACAATATTATCTACAATCCTAGTTAATTTTAAAAAAATAATATTATAAACAATCTAAATTCAACATTTCATGAAACATTTTATGATTTTTATGTTAATTTACACTTGAAAACAATAATAATCAGTCATCATAATACATCATTCAACATTTTTGATAAAAAAAAGAACTAGAATAATCTAGTTCACACTTGCCTGTTCTCTGCACTTACCACAAACAGAGTAATTTGGGCAACTTTCTGAACATGCATTGTCTATGACTGTTCGTAATTGTGCTGGCATCATTGTCGTAATCTCATCATCATCATATCCTACCACAAGACTTTTTTCCGATAGTAGAATTGGTCGTTTTAAAATGGAAGGATTTTCTTGTATCAAAGTCACAAGTTCCTTCATCGAATAATCTTCAATATCCTTATCTAATGCTTGAAAAGCTTTAGAACGCACAGAAATAATATCTTCCGTTCCATTTTCACATCGCGACAATAAATATTTAATTTCACTTTCCTTCAATAATGAAGTAAATATATTTTTTTCAACAAATTCAATTTGGTTGTCTTTTAACCACTGTTTTGCCTTACGACAACTTGCACAACCTGGAGAAGTATATAAAATTACCATATCAATAGCCTCCTTCAACTAATTATATCATATTACTAGGTTTAAAAGAAATACTTGTATCTTGTATTTATATGTGCTATATTCAACTTCAGTGAGGTTGAAAAATGGAAAAAGCTATTCTATCAAGAATTAATTTGCAGCTTCAAGATACTGATATTGCGCAAAAATATTTTGATACAATTTCAGACTTGATTGATACGCAAGCAGTACAAGATTTAAAAAAATGCAGTCAACACTTAGCTACATCGCGATTTCAACATTCTTTGAATGTTTCATATTACTCATTTTTAATTTGTAGAAAATTTAGACTTGATGCCTATAGCGCAGCTCGTGCCGGTTTACTACACGATTTATATTACTATGATTGGAAAACAGATGATGATCGACCTATAGAAGGTAATCATGCTAAGATTCATCCAATCATTGCTTTAAAAAACGCAAAAAATATCACGACGACAAATCCAACTATTGATGATGCCATTCTACATCACATGTGGCCACTTAAAACAACTCGACCAAATACAAGTGTTGGATGGATTATACAGGCAGTTGATAAATTTTGTGCCATCACTGAAATGGGACACCAATCTTTATTTAGAGCAAGTCGCTCAAATAACCTTTTGAGTTATTGTATTCTTTTTACATTCTTATTGACAATGTAGGCAGCTAGATCATTCTAGCTGCCTTTAGTTTTTCTTTAAATTGTTCTAACCAAGAAGAACCATCTTTATCTAAACCATATTCACCCATTTGAATACTTGGCTTTTTCTCCCCATGGAAATCACTTCCACAAGTAATCAACAAATTATGTTCTTTCGCAAGGTTTTCATAATACACATTTTGCTCAGACGTATGATAATTACTGTAGGCTTCAATCCCATCCACACCAGAATCGAATAATACTTTCAACATTTCATCATTCTTATAAAATGTATTATACGGATGCGCTACTATCGCAAGACCACCTGCATCATGAATTTTTTTGACCGATTCTACAAAATCAGGCATTGGTACATACACAAATAAATCCGATCCATATTGACATTTATCCCAAAAGAAATTCACAGGTGCAGGATCTGATCTTTTTCCTCCGGGAATATAGTCTTTAAAATCCGGAATATCTTGATAGCGAGGATCATTAAACATATGCGTACACATCACAAACCATGGATTTTTTCCGTTTGCTTCTTTCAATACAGCTTCCTCATCTATTTCAACACCATACTTTTGGCGTAGCTTATCACAACGCGTTGAAAAAGCATTTCTAGACTTAACTTGTGTTTTATCTAATAAATTTTTAAAATATTCATTATCAATATCGATGCCATATCCAAGTAGATGAACATCGCTATATCCAATACTTGTAGAACATTCAATTGCAGGAATCACTTCTATACCTGCATCAAGGCCTAGCTGAATCATGTCTTTAACACCACTGATACAGTCATGATCACTTAATGCAATCGTTTTTAAACCTCTCTCTTTCGCAATTTTTATCAATTCCTCTGGCGTAAACTGACCATCACCGGAATAACAAGAATGCATATGTAAATCAAAATTGTTCATTACTAACCTCTTAAATCAAATAGAAAAATATAATCACAAAAACACCCAAAATAATTCTATACCATCCAAAAATTGTAAAGCTATGACTCTTCACATAGCCCATAAGAGCACGAATCGCAAATAAACTTACGATAAATGCGACAAACGTACCTAATATCAATAAGAATAATTGCCCAAAGCTAAAAAATCCAAAATGAATGACATATTTAACTACTTTTAATAAACTTGCCCCAAACATCACCGGAATCGCCAAGAAAAATGAGAATTCACTTGCGACCGTTCTAGAACAACCACAATATAAACCTCCCAATATTGTAGTGCCTGATCTTGATGTTCCTGGAATCAAAGCTAAACATTGAAAGAAACCAATTTTTAAAGCGGATAAATACCCTACTTCATCAATTTTATCAATAGTTACTGTTTTAGGATGTTTCTCAACCATAATAAATATAATTCCATACGCAATCAATGCGACCGCAATCACAAATTTAGCTGATAAATACCCTTCAATGATATCATCCAATAAAAAACCAATAATTGCAGCAGGAATCACGCCCACAATTACTTTTGACCATAATTGTAAAGTCTGTCTTCTCTTTCTAGCAGACTTTCTTTTATCGAAAGGATTCAATGTCGAAGCATATAATACAAGTACAGCCAAAATACTTCCAAATTGAATCACAACTTTAAAAACTTCAAAATAAGCAGCTGGTTCTAATGGCCAAATGCTTGAAAATAAAATTAAATGTCCTGTCGAAGAAATCGGCAACCATTCTGTTATCCCCTGTACGATTCCCAATATTATTGTTTGAATAATATTATATAAGAATGTCATTCTTCATTCCTTTTCATTGCATAGTCATGAACCATTTGTTTAAAAATTTCACCCCTAATTTCATAATTTTTAAACTGATCAAAACTAGAACATGCTGGACATAATAACACAATATCACCAGGTTTTGCCAATAAAACCGCCTTTTCAAAAGCATCCTTCATTGTCTCAACACTAATCTGGCTAGAAAAAATATCTTTAAACTTATCCTTTGTCTGACCAAAAGAAATACATTTTTTAACTATCGAATCATATTGTTTTAAATCATCGAAAGAAATATGTTTGTCTTTACCACCACACAACAAGATTACATTTTTTTCAAATGCAGATAAACCAGCACAAGCCGCATGTGTATTTGTAGCCTTTGAATCATTATAGAAACGCACATTATCAATTGTATCTACATATTCAATACGATGCTCTACCCCTCTAAATTCACGAATTACTTCTTGAATATTAAATAATGAGACACCCATTAAATAAGCCATGCAACTTGCCATCATGGCATTTCCACAGTTAAACTCACCAACAATTTTTAAATCTTTCAATGCAAACAACTGTGTGTCATTATAATATGCATATTTATCATTCTTATATAAATCTACATCTTTTCTTTTTAATGAAAAATCAATCACATGACAGGGAATATTCTGTGCATATTTCACAACATTTTCATCATCCACATTACGAATAAAGTAATCATCTACATTTGTATTTTCATAAATACGCATCTTACTTTCGTAATAGGCATCTAAACTATCCATATAATCTAAGTGATCAGGCGCAAGGTTTGTGACTGTTGATACATGTGGTCTAAATGTTTCAATACCCAACAGTTGGAAATTACTTAGTTCTAAAGCAACATTATAATCTGCATCTGTATAATCAAGAGCCAATTCACATAATGGAGTTCCAATATTTCCAGCTACAAGGCTTTTCTTTTGACGATTCAACATCTCATACAACAATGTTGTAACAGTAGTCTTTCCGTCCGTTCCTGTAACAGCTGCATAATCAAAGTTTTTCGCATAACGATACGCAATCTCAATTTCCGTGTAGATTTTTGCGTTTTGTTCTACAAAATAATGAACAAAAGGAATACGATAAGGAATACCTGGATTCTTCACAATGAATGCATAATTTTTTTCTTTTAAAGTATCTGGATGACCTTGATCAAACACTTCAATTCCCAAAGCTTCTAACTCAGCCTTTTCTTTCACTTCATTTGAATCCGTCAAAATAACATGATAACCATTCTTCAATAAGAGTTTACTAACAGCTATACCACTTCTGGCAGCTCCAATGACTAATACAGTTTCCATTCTACATTACCCCCAAAACAAGTCCAAGAACAGCTAAAATAACACCTACAAGTCTAAAGCGATTTACAACCTTTTCTTCAGACCATCCACACATTTCAAAGTGATGATGTAAAGGAGCCATTTTAAAAATTCTCTTATGTGTTTTTTTATAATACGTAACCTGTATAATAACGCTGCAAACTTCTGCAACAAAAACAAAACCAATAATAATCAATAAAACTTCTTGTTTTAAAACCATCGCAACCGCTGCAATAAATCCACCTAATGCCAAAGAGCCAGTATCTCCCATAAAAATTTTTGCGGGATGCTTATTAAACTTCAAATATCCAAGTAAGGCAAAAATCACAAGGCAAATCAAGCATGCGACATTGTTTAATCCTTGAATAAACGCAAATATTGCGAATGGAACAAGTGCAATAACCATTTGACCTGCACAAAGTCCGTCTAAGCCATCTGTTAAGTTTACGGCATTAGTTTCAGCTGTAAACATTAAGAATACTAAGATAAAATAGAACCAAGATAAATCGATTGTGACATCAAAGATTGGAATCCAAATATCTGTTGTTGAATTTGTACGATATAAGAAGAAAAATACAACAGCTAGAATAGATTGTAGTAAAAATTTATGTGCTGGTTTTAAACCCTCATTATTCTTTTGTACAACAATAATATAATCATCAATAAAACCAACTACACCATAACCAACAAAAGCTAATAAAATAACTATTGTGTTTAAATCCAGTTTAAACGGTGTAAAGAAAGAACATACTACATATACAAGTGTTGGGACAATAATGAAGGCTAAACCACCCATGGTAGGAGTACCATTCTTTTTTTTATGACTGGCCAATCCCTCTTCTCTTTCTGTTTGTCCAAACTTAATTTTATGTAAATAATCAATCAATCCTGGCATAATCAACAACATAATGATTAATGTTAAAAGACACATGCCAAAGATCCATATATAATTTGAATTCAACATTCCTACGTCTCCTTTTTTTCAAAACACTATTATTATAACATTCTATTTAATGTTGAACAAATTTTAATTCGGGGGTTGAAACAAAGCCTTGTTCATGGTATTATAGTTAAGCGATTGCGTAAATGAAAGAAAAAGGAGGACATTAAGATGTCAAGAGTATGTGCAGTATCTGGAAAAGGTCCTTTATCTGGAAATAAACGTTCTCACTCAATGCGTGCTTCTCGCCGTAAATGGAACGTTAATCTTCAAAAAGTTCGTGTTGTAGTTGACGGAAAGCCTCAAACTATCCGTGTTTCAGCTAGAACATTAAAAACATTGAAGAAACAAAACGCTATTTAATTTTAGATAATTAGGATCCTTAAAAAAATTATGCATAAGATAAAAAAGAAGAGTTTTCTCTTCTTTTTTTCTTTTATCCATCTTTTACTTCAAATTTGATATAATCTATATACAGGATATTTCAATGATACACATGAATAAATTAAACAAAAAAGACATTAATGAATTACTAAATATGGGAATTAGTAAAAAAGAAATAGAAAACCTTACAAAAAAAGGTTTCACCAAAGAAGAAATGACACAAGCCCACAAATATAATAATGAAATCAAAAAAGGATCCTCTTTCATTGCATGAATCGCAGACATTATCACTTGGATCTTATCTTAAAAGAGCAACTTGCTGCTCTTTTTCATAATTCAATCGTATCCTTGGTATATATGCATCTATACACAATTGGACTATTCTTCTTTAAATATTCTTTTTGAAGCCAGTCTAAATATGTTCCAGGACTAATGATTCCTCGCATACTTAATACATCCGCGCCAAGTGTTCCTAAAACTAAGTCAGTAAATGACGCACAATTATCACCTAAAGCCCAATAAATGTGGAATTTTCCACTCTTTACTTTATAAAGCTTAGCCCCCGTACGATAATGAAGACGACTCGGATAATCCATCTCAAATTCTTTGAAACGATCATATCCATCTTCTTTTTCAATCTTCGTATACCAACGATATCCATTTTGACGAATAATATTAATTTCCCTTTCAATCCCCTCATTCTGTTTAGGTGTAGTATAAATAC
Organism: uncultured Holdemanella sp.; assembly: GCF_958348295.1. NCBI lineage: Bacteria > Bacillati > Bacillota > Erysipelotrichia > Erysipelotrichales > Erysipelotrichaceae > Holdemanella > uncultured Holdemanella sp. Next base: position 30,217 of record NZ_CATVYQ010000001.1, on the reverse strand, counting down.
CATATTCAAAAATCGAATTGTTTTCGGCAGAAATCATATTTGGAATATATTTCTCTAAAGGTACCGTAAAAAAGATACCATCCCCAATCGTTTGATTTAAACGAAATGAATCACTATCATAATTTCCGTAGCTATATACTATATCGTCATACGCAAAACAAATATGTCCTACTTTTTGAAAGCCTTTTGGACCGACGTGAACAATCACTTTTAAGCGCACAACTCCATCATTTTTATGCGTGTTCAAATCTTCAGGTTTACCCTCTTCTAAATAATGGTTAATACTAGCTAAAGCTGCATCTGGAACCATTGCACAAAGAAAAGCTGGAAGTGTAATACGAACTTTACGTTTCCATTTATATTTCGTTAAAGGATTAATACCTTCACATCCATCACTCAAATAACGAGAGCCTAAAATCATAAAGTAAATGCCAAAAGCTTGCATCAATAGATTTGTATGAAAGTCTGGATTTAAAAGTAAATAAAATCCAAATAGTATATAGATAATTGTAAAAACAAAGTTAAAAAACTTCCCCTTTAAATGATTAATTTTATCAATCACAAGCTGAATGAAGCAGGCCGTACCACAAAGTATACAATATCCTCCAAAATTCACTCTCAAGATCCATTGTGGAATATACCGAAAGTTCATCAAGAAAAACATAAACGCAATAGATAATATGGAAAAGAAGAAGTCCTTATTCTTTTTGTTCTTTATAAACCGTATAAATAGAGTAGCTCCATTCACAAATAAAAACAGAATTGAAGCTCTTAAAATCATTGTAAAAACACGATTTGGAATCCATACCATAACGGCTCCAGCAATCATTAATATTGTACCAATCACAAAATTCATAGCTACATCATAAAACATAGACTACCTCCAATTGGTTTGAACACACAAAAAGCTACCTTCATCTACACGAATAATCCCTTTATCTTCAACTAAAGAATTACTTGTTGTATATATTTCTTCCATATGGATACGTCGTGAATCAAGTGGATATAAAAATCCAGATAAGGATAACACACCTTCTTTTATTGGATAAAAAGAAATATGGCGATATGAATTATCAATTTCATGAACACCTACATTCATGACAGATATTTTTTGATGATCATCAATCAACACAAGATTATTAAATCGATACATAGCTAATCGAATATTCGCAATCGTATGATCGATTCTTCCATGCATTCCTCCATATAGATAGATCGTATCATAATCTTTACATAAACGAATCGCAAGTTCTGAATCCGTTTCATCTTTCATAATGGGATGCCTTTCAATCGGACAAGTAATACGTTTTAAATCTTCTTCATTCAATGAATCAAAGTCTCCAACTGCCATTTTGATAGGAAGCTTTTGATCTATAATTTTTAGTGCACCCGCATCTACACCAATATAATCACAATCTTTAATCTTTGGTACAACATCAACAAGTGGTGTAATTAAAACAGCACAAGTCATAATTATCCAAGCATACCTTCAATTGTCTTGGCAATATCATTTTTAAATACATAACTACCCGCAACCAATGTATCACATCCAGCTTCTAAAGCCAATTTATAAGTATCTTGATTGATACCACCATCAATTTCAATACGATATGAAAGATTTAAATCTTCTCGTTTTTGTTTTAACCAAACAACCTTTTCAAGCATATCTTCCATAAATTTTTGACCACCAAAACCAGGCTCAACACTCATTACTAAAACAAGATCACAAGATTTTAATATACTTTCAAATGGCTCAATAGCTGTATTTGGTTTTACAACAATGCCACCCTTGGCACCTAAACGATGAATTTCATCCAATAGATTTTGAATTCGATTCACATCATTATCCAATGCTTCGGTATGAAAACTTACAAGATCTGCTCCATTCTTAATAAAGATTGGTGCATATTTTTCTGGATCCGTTACCATTAAATGTACATCCATAAATAGTGGACATGCCTTTTTAAAACCTTTTAAAATATCAGGTCCAAATGTTAAATTTGGCACAAAATGACCATCCATCACATCAAAGTGTAGCCACTTTGCCTTAGATGCCATTAATTCTTCTAATTGTGCACTCACATTGGAATAATCCAAAGATAAAATAGATGGTGCAATTACAATTTCATTCATAAATTCTTACCTCTTTGTTCCATAATATTTTTATAATCTTCATAAATTGTCTCATTGATTTCACCCTTTAAAACTGCTTCTTTTATACTACAATCTGGCTCATTCAAATGCTTGCAGTCTTTAAAACGACAAGTATGAATATAGGGCTTAAAATCAAGAATACATTCATCTAAATGACTCGTATCTAAGCGTGTAAAATCTAAGCTTGAAAATCCAGGTGTATCCGCTACTAAACCATCACACACATGGTGTAATTGGCAATAGCGTGTTGTATGTTTTCCACGCCCTAAAGCTTTAGAAATAGCTTGTGTCTGCAATTCAAAATCTGGATTTAGACGATTCAATAAACTACTCTTACCAGCTCCTGACTGACCACACAAAACAGACACCTTACCATTTAGGATTTCCTGCAACTCTTTATCATCACTACCTGGATTTGAAAAGACCACATCATATCCAGCTTTTTTATACTTATCTAAATCCGCTAAGATTTCATCTGGACTTTCTAACAGATCCAACTTAGTAACACAAATCACTGGCTTAACACCTGCAAGACCTACTAAAAAAATCAAGCGATTCAATAAATGACAAGAATAGTCTGGGTCTTTTAAACTTGTAACAATCAAAGCCTGGTCTACATTGGCAATGGCCGGTCTTAATAAGCGGTTTGTACGTGGAAGGATCTTATGGATTCGATATGAATCCTCAATTTTTTCATATTCTACAAAATCGCCCACAACAGGAGCCTGTTGTTGTCGCATTTTTCCTCTTGGCTTCGCAATAATCTCTTCTTTTTCATTTTGAATCGTATATTGATTCGAAATAATTTTTATAATTCTTCCTTGCTGCATATCAATCATAATACAATGTAACTACACTGTCTGTTCCTTCCTGTACATATTCTGTGCCAACATCTGGAGACACATTTACAACTTTATTGCTACCACTACCATCTGTAATCTTACTCAATACAACCGCAATACCTAAATTATTCAATTCATCTTTGGCATCCAATACATCTTTACCAAGCAAATCACTAGGAATCACAATGGAAGGATAGCTACTTACTACTAATGTTATTGTTTCTTTACCATCAGGATCAATTCTTGTTCCCGGAGTTAATCCTTTTTGTTTTAAAACAATACCTGGATCTAAATCCTTTTTACCCTTATACTCCACAACAATCTTCACATTTGGACAATTCTTTTTCAACTCATATTCTGCATCAACAAATGTTCCATCCGTAAAATCAGGTACTAGATAGGTAGATCCTTTTGAAACAGTTAATACAATTTTAGAATCATTTAAAATGACATCACCGTCTTTATACGAAGATTTAATTATTGTACCTTCTTCATACTTATCATTTGCCTTATACACATAGCTAACTTTTGAAGTATTAAAATGTGCATCCTGTAAAGTATCAATTGCCTCTTCTTGTGTTTGTCCAATCACATTTGGCATTGTCTGATAACCCAAAAAGCCGCTGATTTTAATAATTCCTGTAATACTTGCGATAAGCACTAAAACAACAATACCAATCACAATAGCTGCAGTAGTCATCAACACAGGAATCCAGTTTCTTTTTTTCTTATCATTTCTTTCTAGTTTGTCCTCTTCAAAATCGAGATGACCATTATCATATTTTACCAATTCTTTAGATGGATTTTGATCCACTTTGATACGTTTCATATCTCTATATTCAGGATCTAAACAATGAATCAAATCATAAAGCATCTCTTTACAAGATACATAACGTTGGGATAAATTTTTAGCAGTTGCCTTTAAAATAATATTTTCTACAGACTGCGGAATATTTGGATTGAAATCACGCACAAATGGCATTGGTTTTCTTAAATGTTTAATTGCGATTTCCGTTGGTGTTTTTCCTGTAAAGGGAACTTTACCAGTCAATAATTCATAAAATACAATACCTAATGAATAAATATCAACTTGTTCATTGGGTTCCTTTCCTTGTGTTGTTTCTGGAGCTAAGTAATGTGCAGAACCCATAACCGTATTATTGAAGGTCAATTGCACAGAACCATTTGCCACCGCAATCCCAAAATCTGTAATTTTTATCGTTCCATCATCTTTAACCAACACATTTTGCGGTTTAATGTCACGATGAATAATATTGTTTTCGTGCGCATGATTTATGGCACTCACCAATTGCTTCATGATGCCTATGGCCTCATCTACATCCAATGCACCTCTTTGTGCAATCAATTCTTTCAAGGTTCGACCACGAATAAATTCCATTACGATATAATGCATGCCTTCATATTCACCAACATCGTAAATATCAACTACATTCGGGTGTGATAAACGACTAGCTGCACTTGCCTCTCGTTGAAAGCGAACAAGTGCCATTGCATCTTGACTTAATTTATCACGTAGAACTTTGATTGCGACAATACGATTTAAAATCGTATCCTTTGCCTTATAGACATCCGCCATTCCACCTTGACCAATTAAAGACAAGATTTCATAGCGATTCGCTATCTGTTCCATCATCATATTATTGTTCTCCGTTATTCTCCATTAAGATAATTGTACAATTATCATATCCACCCGATTGATTGGCTCTGGCAATCAGTGTTTCTACTTTTTCCTGTAAAGAAAGTGCATCGTCATGAACAATATCCGAAATCACTTTCTTTTCCACATATCCATGTAATCCATCACTAGAAATCAATAGATATTTATATGTATTTTCAATCTTGTTGATGTCAATTCGAAATACATGCCATACTCCTAAGGCATTGGTCAAAGTATTCTTTTGCGGATGTATTTTTGCTTCATCTAAAGTGATTTTTCCTTCCTTCAACAATTGGGCAATCACACTATGATCTTCACTCATTTGAATCAATTCGCCATTATAATCCGCATAAATTCTTGAATCACCAACATTAAAAATAAAAGTTCCAATATGAGTCACTATAACACCAACAGCCGTAGTCCCCATACCTCTTTCATTTGGATTTTTTAAACTTTTTGAATAAATGAAATCATTCGCCTGATTTAAATTTTCACGAATCCAATTATCTACCTGTCGATCTTTTTTAAATACTGGAGACTTCATAAAAGCTTCATACATCGTCATAACGGCTGTATGACTTGCCACTTCTCCAGCCTTTGCCCCACCAATGCCATCACAAACAATAGCCATCCATTCATCATTAGCATTATGAGCAATACAATAATCATCTTCATTTAATTTTCTTACAAGACCTACATTCGTATTCGCAAAAACATTCATCTGACTAGATTCCTTCCTTTTTAATTTCCTTAATTCTTAACTGACCACAAGCTGCATCAATATCGTTTCCATGTTCTTTTCGAATTGTGCAACGCACATGATTCTTCATCAATAAATCATAGAAGACCATTGCTTCATCATGTGTTACTGATTTAAATCTTTTTTCATCCACCGCATTGTATGGAATTAAATTGACATATGCATTCATGCCATGTAAAAGCTTAGAAAGCTGTTTAGCATGTTCAGGACGATCATTTACGCCTTTTAATAAAATGTATTCAAACGTCAAACGACGATTGTTTTCCTTACCATAATATTGAATTGCCTCCATTAACTCTTTTAATGGATATGCATGGTTTACTGGCATCAATTGATTACGCAATTCATCATTTGGCGCATGCAAACTGATTGCCAAATTATATTGGGTGTGTTCATTGGCAAAATCATAGATTCTTGGAACAATTCCACAAGTTGAAATTGTGATATGTCTAGAACCAATACCTAAGCCACGATCATGATTAACAGTTGCTAAGAAGTTCATAACATTATCATAGTTATCAAATGGCTCTCCTGTGCCCATGACAACAATATGTGATAATCGCAAATCATCTTTATCCAGTTCTTTTTGAACATACATAATTTGCGCAACCATTTCACCACTTGTTAAATCTCTTTTTTTCTTAGTTAAACCACTGGCACAAAAAGCACATCCCATGTTACATCCAACCTGGCTTGAAACACACACACTTCTTCCATAATCAAAGACCATCATGACACTCTCTAATAGCGCTCCATCGCTGGTTTTAAATAAGAATTTTGTAGTTCCATCATGTGAAACTTGTTTTTTTATTAATTCTAAAGGATTCACAATAAAATCTTTCTTTAAGATTTCTCTTGTTTCCTTTGATACATTCGTCATTTCATCAATATCAAACACACGGTTACGATATAACCATTGAAAAATTTGATGTCCACGATAGGATTTCCATCCATGATCCAATGCATATTCGCACATTTGATCGTAATTTAAATTGTATAAACTTTCCAAAATAGCACCTCAATTTCTGTCCTTTATTATATCATTTACGCACTAGTTTTGCCATATAGAAGCCATCTTGTGTAGTATCACTAAATATTGTTTTTTCATCAACCAAACTAAATTCTTCATGGCTACGCAAAAACTTCTCAATCTGTTTCTCATTCTCTTTTTTATTCATTGTACAAGTTGAATATACGATTGCTCCACCAACCTTCACATATTGACATACATTATCAAGAATAGAATATTGCAACGGAATCAATGTATCCATATCTTCTGGAACCATATGTAACTTAATGTCTGGTTTTCTAGACAATACGCCATAACCAGAACATGGAACATCACATAAGATACGATCGTACATAATTGAACTTTTAAATGCAGTCGCATCTTGAACACCTGCATGAATAATATCAATTCCTAATCTTTTAGCATCGCTTTCAATCAAATCTTTACGATGTGCATGCAAATCATAAGCATCAATATGCCCTTTATTATGCATCATTTCAGCCATGGTCATACTCTTTGTTCCTGGAGCAGCACAACAGTCTAGAATCGTTTCATTTTCTTGAGGATCAACAAACTTGGCGATTTCAAAACTCCCCTCATCTTGAGCACTCATATAGCCTTTTTGATAGTATGGATGGTGGAAATAATCATTACCCGCATAAATATACAACGGGTCTTGAACATGTACGAACGCATCCAACTTAAAGTCATCTTTACTTGTTTTTAATGAGTTTCTTCGAACATACATCGGCAAAATATTCACACTTGCACTTGCCATCATTAAAGCTTGTTTGTCTCCATATTGACTGACCCACATTTTATAAAGCCAATCTGGTAAAGAATACTTTAATGCTACATTATCCGTTTCAATAGGTTTTACTTTATGCAAAACAGCATTTGTTAACCCTGCATATTTTGCATTGATCTTTTTAGCAATATTAACCGCATCATTAACAATCGCATAGCTTGGCACTTTATCTAAAAACAACAATTGATATGTACTCATTGTCAACAACACATCCATTTTAGGATTCACTTTATTCTTTACATACTTTGACCAGCATTCTTTACAATAACGATAATTTTGAATAGTTCCATAAAAGATTCTTGTTGCCAGAGCACGATCCTTTTCATCTACTTCGTGCAAATGATTTCTTAAATATAAATTGGAATAAACTTTTTTATTCACAACTTCATCTAAGGCCTTCCATATCCATTTTCTCATTCTATTCCTCCATCATAATTGGATGCATATTCACATCCACAACATATTTTGTTTCATCTAAATAATTTTGTACAAGTTTATGAAGCAATTCATCATCTTTAGATTTCAAAATCAATCGCACGCGATGCTTCTTTTGTTGCATGCGAATTTCAATTGGACCTAAAACACGAATTGAAGAAAAATGTTCTTTCGCAACACTTGCCATTTTATAAGCTTCACGCAAATCAAAATGCGTAAAAACCAAAGTACATAAGTATACATAAGGTGGATACATACCTAAATGGCGATAGCGCATTTCTTGATTAAAAAACATCTTATAATCATGCATTTTAACACATTGCATCACATAGTGATTGGGATCAAAAGTTTGAATCATGACTTGACCTTTTAAAAGGCCACGACCACTTCTTCCACTTGCTTGTTCTAGCATTTCATAAGCCGTTTCACTTGCACGATAATCATTTCGACAAAGCGCAGAATCTGCATTTAGAATTCCAACCAGAGTCACTCTTTCAAAATCTAAACCTTTCGCAACCATCTGCGTACCAATCAATAAATCTCCAGACTCCTCAAATTCTTTTAATAATTTTTCATGCGCATTCTTTTTTCGTGTGCTATCCGCATCCATACGAACGACATGATGATCTTTAAAGATTTCGACAATTTGTTCTTCCAATCTCTCTGTTCCCATACCGGCCTTAAAGTAATTTTTAGAATGACAATTTGGACATTCTTCGATAAATGGAAACTGCCTTCCGCAACAATGACACACTAAGGCATTTTGATTTTTGTGATACGTTAATGCTACGCCGCAATCTGGACATATACGAACATGTCCGCAATCGCTACAACGAACAACAGGAAGATACCCTCTACGATTCAAAAGTAAGATGACTTGTTCTTTTCTAGAAAGACGTTCATGAATGGCTTGAAGTAAAGTTTCAGATAAGCCATTTGTGATTCTTTCTTTTTTCATATCGACCAAACAAATATCCGGCATTTCATGAATGCGATTTTTAAGTTCAATCAATTCATACACATTCTTATAAGCCCTGGCATACGATTCTAAAGATGGTGTAGCACTAGCTAATACAACTTTACATTTATGATAAGCAGCACGAAATAATACAATATCACGCGTATGATATCTTGGTGTATTGTCTTGTTTATAGCTTGAATCATGTTCTTCATCCATTAAAATCAAACCTAATGAAGTAAATGGCATGAAACAAGCACTACGTGTTCCAACCACAATATCTACCTTATGGTCTTTTACTAAATTATATTGTTCTAATTTTTCCTGTGCATTCAATCCTGAATGATAGATCGCAATCTTTTGTTTAAATCGAGCCTGCACTCTTTGTATCATCATAGGTGTTAAACCAATCTCAGGAACAAGAAACAATACTTGTTTTCCAGAAGCTAGTACATCTTCAGCTAGCCGTAAAAAGACTTCCGTTTTACCAGAACCCGTCACTCCATGGAGTAAAGAAACCATTTTATTTGTATTTTGAATTGTTTGAATCGCACATTCTTGTTCAGTAGTTAACGAATGAGTCACATCCGCAATTTCACTTACACAAGTATTTGAATCTTTGATTCTTTTTTCAACCACAATATAGCCTTTATCCAATAATATTTTCGTAATAGATGGACTGACTTTTCTAAGTTCACTCATCTTACATGGATAGGTAAAACTAGATAAAACTTCTTTTTGTCGGGAAGTTAAAGGTAAGTTTGATTCATTCAATACCGCATAGTCTTCATAAATGATTTTTGAATGCTTGATAGTAGGGCGTAATGCGGGTGGCAGCATTGTTTTATAACATGTCACTTTCGAGCTTGCATAAAAACGAGCCATATAGTCAGCCAATAATTTTAATTCACTATTCAATAATGGCTTCTCATCTATGACTTCAATAACAGGTTTAATATTTTTAAAATCGCTTTCTACATCGACTTCTTCTACAAATCCTACAAGTGTACGATTGTTGAATTCAACACGAACTCGACATCCAACTTCAACATCCGTATCACAAGAATAAGTAAAAGTATTACGTAGGCGATTGTATTCTACATATACATTAATCAGCATGCATCTATTATAGCATTAATCTGGATTTGACATTGATATTTATTTTGGTATATTTGAACATAAGGAGATAGGTATGTATATTTTTCTTGGAATTTTAAACATTCTTTGTGGCATTATCATTGGATTGATCGTAAAACCTTTCAATAATCAAGTTGTGGATATTTGTATATCCTTGTTATTCTTTGTGAATGGAATCTTAGACATTCGAAAGGCCATTAAAAACTAGTAAAAGTCCAATCATAAACCATACTTCTTTCTCATTTCTTGAACGCCTAGTTTTGCATCTTTTGTCTCTCCAATATCAATTTGTTATTCAGAAATCGCAATATCTTGGTACATTTCAAGTTTTTTCAAAGTTGATTCATACTTTTCAATACTCATGATTACCATATCTCCATATCCGATTTTTTTGACATAAATCGGATATTTCAGAAATATTTTTTAATTCTTTAATTGGTATTATTTGTGGCATATTATTATCTCCCTTTTATGGTATCCTGATTGTTAATTTTGTAGATCAAGAATTAGCACAGAAAATTTATTCGACAAATTAAAAGAGTCAAAGCAATTTAATTCGCTTTGACTTTCTTTTGTCTTAATATCTCAAAACTAAATACAGCAGCTGCACTCGCTGAATCTAAAGCATTTCTAAAATCTCTTCCATATTCTACGACTATATTTTGTTTAGAGGCTGAAGTAATGGTTGAACTAAGTCCTCTTAAGGCTCCGCCTAAGCATAAACAAAAATTTGATTCAAATGCATAATCATATAATCCTACGGCATCTTTTCTATGGGCACACAAAATAGGAAGTTGATTCTTTTTACAATAGTCAACCAATTCTTCATCTGAATCCACAAAATAAATAGGTAGCTTTTCATAAGCACCGGCACTTGCCTTTAGAATGGTTTGTTCAGCAAAACTCCAGTCTCTTTTTGGAAGAATCATCGCATCACAACCAGAAGCATAAAGCGTTCTAGAAATACTTCCCAAATTATATGGATCTTCTACTCCGTCGATGTAACAAAGAAATCCATGGACATGTGTTTCAATAAGTTGAGGAATCTGTTTTTCTTCAGCTAGAAGTAACACTCCTCCATGTGTTTTACCTGTTGCCAATTCATTGATTTCATCACGCGAACAAAAAACAACTTCACACCCAAGACTTTTGGCAATTTTAGCCAAATATCTTGTATCTTTCGTATTCTTTTTCTTATCAATATAGAGTTTTTTACAATCACGAGACCCTGCTTCTAATAGGGCTTTGCAGGAAATGGCCCCTTCAAATATTTTTTCCATAGAACTATTATAATGGCTTTTATATTTTTTTTCTAGATGGTATTATATAAGGTATGGAAGGAGTCTTCTTAATGCATTTTAAATTAACCCAGGAAATGAAACAAAGAATCATCGTTTATTCTGCATCATTGATTATTGCGATCCTTTTCTTCACAATTTTAAATCGATTTAAAGATATAACACGAGCCATTCAATTCATGATAACAATTCTATTCCCTTTCCTTTTAGGAATTGGTTTAGCGTTTATATTGAATAATCCGCAAAAATGGGTTGAAAACAAATTATTAGCCAATGCCCCTATGCAGAACAAACACAAAAGAATCTTATCAACAGGTATTGTGTTTATTTTAGCCGTTGGATTTCTAATCTTGTTTTTCTCCGTTATCATACCGAATATGATTGATTCTGTGCGACAATTCTCTACAAATGTTGCGATCTATTCTGAAACTTTAATTAAATATACAAAAGATTTTGCGTACAAATTAAATATTTCAGAAAAACAAGTCGAACAAATATTGATCAATTTTGACATCACAAAGAAAATCACAAGTGTTTTAACGGAATCCATCCCTAAAATTGCTTCTTATTCATATAGCTTTGTGAAAGGATTTATCAATATTATTTTAGCTTTAGTTTCCGCATTCTATATTTTATTGGACCGTGAAACATTAGTAAAAGGAATCAAAAAATTAAATTACTCATTATTTGACAAAAACCTTGCGAACTATTTAACGCTATGGACAAACGATGCAAAGACTGTATTTGAACAATATATTGTTGGAAACATCATTGATTCATTTATTGTCGGTATCATCTGTTACTTTGGAGCCCTAGTATTAAAGCTTCCATATACAAGTATGATTGCCCTTATTATTGGTGTCACAAATGTAATTCCTGTATTTGGCCCATTCTTAGGAGCCATTCCCGTCATCATTATCTTATGTTTGATTGATCCATTCTCAGCCTTGATTTTTGCGATTTTTATCTTCATTCTTCAACAATGCGATGGAAACATCATAAAACCCATTGTTCTTGGAGATAAACTTGGAATGTCCGGCTTCTGGATCTTGTTCTCAGTTACAGTTGGTGGTGCATTATTTGGCGTTGTTGGAATGTTTCTAGGTGTTCCAGTTTTTGCACTTATTTATGCAGGCGTACATGATTATATTCAAGTTCGATTAAGAAACAAAAAAATCACAATCAACGATAAAGCAGGAACAATTGATTAGTTTCCTGCTTTTTACGTGCAATTTTAAAAAAAATGTGTATACTTATGTAAGTTAGGAGGAACTACCTTTGAATTTTATAGATATTATTTTAAATACAATACACGATACATGGGCTATGCTTCCACTATTGTATATTACTTATTGTATATTAGAAGTTTTTGAAAGAAAGAATACGCAAGACGACAAACTCTTCTTTGGACTACAAAGACTTGGACCTATTCTAGGTGCAATAGTAGGATTGATTCCACAATGTGGATTTAGTATTCTAGCTGCCATGTTGTTTGTTCAAAATAACATTACACTTGGAACTTTAGTCAGTGTTATGATTGCGACAAGTGATGAAGCCATTCCAATCCTTATTAGTAATCCTAAGATGTATTCATCTCTACTTGGTATTTTAGGATTAAAACTTGTCATTGCGATCATCGTTGGATTATTTACCGATCACGTACTATTTCGCCATCAAAAAATCCTCCGCTTCGAAGATATGGAAGAAGAGGATTATGATGAAGACGAATATGAGGAGGAAGAAAGTTCTGGATCAAGCTGTCCATGTTGTTATCCTGAATATCCATTATGGATCAGTGCCCTTTTGAGATCTTTAAAAATCTATGTATTCATCTTTATTACTAGTTTTATATTAACCTTATTAATGGAATGGATTGGAGAAAAAACATTATCCATGATTTTACTTCAAGATAATTTATTCCAACCAATCATTGCCGCACTATTTGGATTTATCCCTAACTGTGCAGCTACAGTTGTTCTAACTCAGCTTTATACAACTGGTGAACTTTCTTTTGGATCACTACTTGCAGGTCTTGTCACAAATGCAGGACTCGGTTTAATTGTCATGATTCGTTATGAAGCAAGAAAGAAAGACATTTTAAGAACCATTTCCATCTTATTTATAACAGGTATTATTGTAGGTATTGGATTTATGTTATTATAGCCACAATTGTGGCTATTTTTTTTATCTTCGTGGGAAGATCCAAATTTCAAAATGTTCTGTGTCATACCAAAACAAAAGAATAAGTATGGCAACAATCAACAAAACTACCGTAAAATATAGAGTACTCATCTTTTCCGAAAATTTGTCTGGATTCAATTCTGGATGTGCATCAAGTTTCACATCGTTTCTTTGCTATTTTATCAAGCCAACTCATAGTTACCTCTACTTAGACTAATATTGGAAAATGAAATGGAAATATATCAATTTCCGGATGATTCCATTGATACCAAAGCGCTAAAATTAATGCAGCTAGTAAGATGACAATTACATAGAATTTAATATCTTTCATTAATTTATTTCCCTTTTGTTCAAAATCATTCGAATTCAATTCAGGATGTTGATCTAATTCATCAATTCGTTTTTTCGTTGTTCTTTCAATCCAGCTCATAAAATGTACCCCTCTTTATTATATTTTAATCATTAAATTTAAATACAAATATGGTAAACTTGGTTATTGTGCTGGCCAAATAAGCACGAAAAAAGCTAGAAACTATTGCTTCTAGCTACCTTTTCCAAAAAATGGTGGGGACGGTGGGACTTGAACCCACACGGGATTTCTCCCAACGGATTTTAAGTCCGTTGCGTCTGCCTATTCCGCCACGACCCCATGTAATTGGAGGTTCCGATCAGATTTGAACTGATGATCACAGAGTTGCAGTCTATTGCCTTACCACTTGGCTACGGAACCGTAACTTGTTGATTTTTAATAAACGATGGTGGGGACGGTGGGACTTGAACCCACACGGGATTTCTCCCAACGGATTTTAAGTCCGTTGCGTCTGCCTATTCCGCCACGACCCCATGTAATTGGAGGTTCCGATCAGATTTGAACTGATGATCACAGAGTTGCAGTCTATTGCCTTACCACTTGGCTACGGAACCGTTTCGTTGACTGCCCATATATAATACCTCAACGAAAAATAAAAAGCAAGAAAAAAATTAATTTTTTTTACATTTTTTTAAAAACCATACATTTTTCATTTTTGGTTGAACTTATTTGACAAATGACCTATTATAATGTGGTCAACAAACAAGAGGTATTTTATATTATGCAACACATTATTCACCAGCTTCAAAAAGAAAAGAAGCTAAGACTATTAACGTCGACCATAATGATTGTATTTAGTGCTTTTATGCAATGTTATATCATGAATGTATTTATGGCACCGTGCAATTTGATCTCAGGAGGATTTACAGGACTTGCTCTATTAATCAATAAAGTCTGTGCTCTAGTAAACATTAACTTCCCTACTCAAGTTGGAATCATCGCATTAAATGTTCCTGCAGCAATTCTATGCTACAAACACATTTCACCAAGATTTACATTTTTGAGTTGTGTGCATTTCTTTCTAGTATCCTTCTTTATTTCTATCTTCCATTTTGAACCTTTCTTTAAAGATCAAATCTTAAATGTTCTTTTTGGAGGATTCTTATGGGGCTTCTCCATTTCCCTAGCCCTAAGAGCTGGAGGATCTACAGGAGGAACAGATTTCATTGCCCAATACGTTTCTAGTAAGATTCACAGGGGAATCTGGGACTATGTATTCTTCTATAACTGCGCAATGATCATTGTCTTTGGATACTTATGTGGATGGATCTATGCAGGATATTCCATCCTATTCCAATTCTTGTCTACAAAAACAATTTCTTCTTTATATCAACGCTACGCACAGATTACCGTTGAATTTACGACAAACGATCCTGACCCACTAATCGATGCCTTTATGGCCACTTGTCGCCATGGAATGAGCGTATTTGAATGTTATGGAGCATATAGCCATCGTAAGTATTATGTATGTAAAGCCGTTATTTCTACTTATGAATTAAGAGATGTTGTCGATAATGTAAGAAAGGTCGATCCTAAAGTGTTGATCAATACATACAATACAGTAAACTTCTACGGAAACTTCTATCAAAAACCTTTGGAGTAGTATTACACTACTCCATTTTTTATGTCGATTATTCCATCAACCACATAGGTATCATATAATATGCAAAAGGAGTATAAATAAAATGTGGACAGAAAGAGAGCGAATTATTGATAATTTTGAGGATGCGATTACATATATAAAAAACAACACTACTTTCACGATTATCTAATGGGTAATATAGAAATAGACGACAATTCAGCTTTTATAACTATAAAAGAATATACTTGTAATATCGCAAACAAAAATGCACATGTATGGAATTTCAAATTCAACAATATATCAAATTTTAAATGTGAAATTGACAGTATAGTCCCTTTTTTCATATTGGAAGTATTTATCGAAGACCATGAAATCACCTTCAGCTTAAATAATGGTTATATATCTTTTGAAGCTAAAGACATATTATTAGGTATTCCAAAATGTTAGTTTTTATAAAGACCTGCAAGGTCTTTTTTTATATTAAAATTTTGATTTAAAACAACAAAAAAAGCCATATTTACCATGATATAGTAAACATGACTTATTTCATGTCATTATCTATTTTTAACCAGATATAGAAACCTAAATAATTTACTTATTATTACGATTACCCATGCCAATCAATTGTAAGATTCTTAAGAAGATATTCAAGAAATCTAAATACAATTGTAATGCCATGAAGATGGCAATCTTATCTTGTGCTACGACTGAACCATCCGATTGGATCAACAATCGATTCATTCTTTGAACATCCCAAACTGTGATGCCTGTAAAAATCAATAGAGTAATAATAGAAAGCAAGCGAACATCCATACTGACTCTAAATAACATCATAAAGCATTGTGTAATAATCAATACAAAAAGTCCAATCATACATAATGAGCCAAAGCTTGTAAAATCCTTTTTAGATGTTGTACCAATAACAGCTAAACTTATAAAGTAAACTGCACTGACTAGAAAAGCAGTACCAATTGTAGCTACATCATATACATAGCTAATAGAAGTAAGTGATACACCCATACAGATGGCATAAAGCACTAACATAACCTTCATACCTGTGCTTGATGTAGATCTTGCCATTGATACACCAAAGGCAATGGACAAGATAAATGGTGCAATCACAAATAACATAAATAGAAATGGCATAGTACTTAATAAAATCAATAAAGCATTTGTAGCATATAAACCATAAGATACAATTGCCGTGATAGATAAGGCAATAGCCATCCATGCATAAGACTTCAACAAAGCACTTTTTAAAGTGCTTGTTGAATAATAATTCATAGAATCGTTGTTAAACATTATTAATCCTTCTTCTGGATAAATTCTAATAATTGCTGAGCCGCAATATTTAAACCTTTACGGTTTGATTTATCGAATCCTAAGTGAGTGTAGATTTCACCAACAAATACTCCATTGTCTTCTAGAGCCTGGAACATTGTGTCGATGATTGGTTCGCAAAGTTCTTGCTTTTGCATAGGACCAAATGGGTTTGCGAAATATGTAGTTGAAATACCAACTTCTTGTGTTGTACCCAAAGCCATACGCTTACCTAACTTACAAGTATCTTTTACTTCTTGTACAGTTAATTTCTTTAGACCAAATTCATTTGTGTAGTTGTTTGCGTATGCAAATAAGTCAATTTTATGGTTGTGAACAACAACACGATATGGAGCTGCTGGCTGAATCATACGTGCGTTTGGATTTTCTGGAGCCATGAAAATTGAACGGTCCATATCACGATATGGAGTACCTGGATCCAAGTCATCTAGACGAATGAAAGCACCAATTTCAGTACCCTGACCATATGGAACACCATCTTCTAAGTGAATCGTTCCCATATCATCAAACACAACTTCAACTTCACGAATCATATCGCCAGCAGCAGCCTTTAATGCTTCAATCGACTCAGATTTACCAGCACCACTATCACCCATCAACATGATACCTTTCTTTGTTCCATCCTTTAAATAGATGTTTACGAAAGCACCATGTATTGGTAACCATCCTTTTTTCATCTGAGCTAAGTTGTGTAATGTTAAACACATTTTCTTTAAATATCCAAAGTATTCGATACGAGGATTATCACTGATACATCCTACCCAAATATCATTTGCATCATCATAATAGAAGTTTGTAGCATCATTTCCATCATCGTTACCAAAAATAACAACAAGATCTGGTTTTTGCGCACTCTCTTCTTTAGTAGCTAATTCAAATAAATTAGCCATACTCAATGCACTTGACATATATTTTGAGTTGAAGTATACGAAACATAATAAAGCTCCAACTTTACAAGGATAACAGAACCAGTTTGATTCTCCCTTTTTGAAATATGTCATAGGCTGTGTATCAATTTCAGTAAACATACCTGTACGTTTACTTGATTTTGGATGCAAAATCATTGGAGTTCTTAACATAACTGTATCAATCATTGGAATATCTTGTAAAGCTGCATATTCATCAGCCCATACTTTATCCAAAGTGTGAGCAGAAAAACATGCATTCGTTCCAGCTTGAACCTGACGATACACTAAGTTTGGTCTTCCCATTAATTTTTCTTCAAACAAACGATATGTACGAAGTAATAAATCATTTGAAGCTGAGTCAAATGCCACTAATGTATTAATACCAAAATCCGTTGAATTATCACTCTTCATATATCCAAAACGTTGTAAAGAACGCCAAGTACGATACATCTCTTCAATAACATCTAAAGTTGCATCTTTATCTGAAAGATAATATTCATCTTTTAATTCTTCACAAGTAAAGATTGACAATAAACGTAAGAAATGACAGAAATCATAAGCTGCTTCTTTTGAATTCAATTCACCATTTTTTGTCAAATAAGCATACATATTCACATTATCTGTTTCCTGATATTCAATGAAATATTGAACGAATTTTGCGAATGTATGAGACTTTAATAAAACCTCACGACTCTTTGGATACGCCAAATTATAGTTGATAATAACCTGATTGTTAAAAATTTCAATTTTATTTTGCATAATTACACTCCTTTAACTATGACTAATATACATGAAAAACCTTTGAAAGTAAATGTGATTCTAAATTTTTTGTTTATATTCCAAGTACAAGCGTTTACATGGCAAAAACTTTTTCAATTTCAGAATATACATCCTCAATCGCAATTTCACTCTTTTCACCTGTATAACGATCTGTCCACTCTAATTTTCCTTCTTTGACACCACGACCTACCGTAATACGATAAGGAACACCAATCAATTCCATGTCTTTGAATTTAACACCTGGACGCTCATTACGATCATCTAAAATTACATCGAATTTATGTTCTTTACAATATTCATATAAATCATTGGCAATCTTAACTTGTTCTTCATCTTTTAATGATACTGGAACAATCGCAAGTCTAAATGGTGCGATTTCCACTGGCCATTTAATACCAAAATCATCATGATGCTGATCAGCAACGGCAGCCATACATCTTTCTAGACCAATACCATAACTTCCCATCCATACTGGCTGTAATTGATTATTGGCATCTGTATAGTAAAGATTCATACTCTTAGAATATTTAGTTCCCAATTTAAATAAGTTACCAACTTCAATACCATGTTGGAAAGTTAACTTTTTACCACACTTAGGACAAATATCCCCTTCTTTTACCTGACAAAGATCTGCGACTTCAACAGCCGTAAAATCTTTACAGTTCACATTCTTAATGTGACGATCCGATTGGTTTGCGCCTACAATGAAGTTTTTCATATGCTTGATTTGACGATCCATATAGACTGGACAATCAATACCGACTGGACCAGCAAAACCAACACGAGCATGTGTAACTTGTTCTACTTGTTCAAAGCTAGCCAATTCCATTTCATTTGCACCCAATAACTTCAATGCCTTTGTTTCATTCAATTCACGATCACCAGGAATACAGAATGCGATGACTTTTCCATCTACGTTATATAATAATGTTTTAACGAAATCACTTTCCTTCTTTCCAAAGAAAGCAGCCACTTCTTCAATTGTCTTCGCATTAGGTGTATCAACAACTTCCATAGAAAGTTCTTCTTCACTAGAATCTTGCATAGTATCTACAACTTCTGTGATTTCTAAATTACTAGAATAGTCACAACCCTCACATCCAACAACAACATCTTCACCAATACTTGATAGAGCTTGATATTCTTCCGATAATAAACCACCCATTGCTCCTGTATCGGCCTTAACAATCTTATATTCCAATCCTAAACGATCCATAATACGGCAATATGCATCATACATTTTATTGTATGCTACATCCAATCCAGCTTCATCCACATCAAATGTATACGCATCCTTCATGATAAACTCACGAACACGAATCAATCCATAACGAGGACGAGTTTCATCACGATATTTAGTTTGAATCTGATATAAGTTATAAGGGAAATCCTTATAAGATTTACCATCCATACTACTTGCGACCGCAAACAATTCTTCATGAGTTGGACCCAAAACATAACGTTTATTGTAACGATCACTCAAAGAGAACATATTAGATCCGAAAGCTTCACGACGACCAGATTGTACATATACATCTTCAGGAATCAACGCTGGCATCAATAATTCTTGTGCATCTTTCGCATCCATTTCTTCACGAATAATATTTTCTACTTTAGAAAGAACCTTCTTTCCCATAGGCATGATCATATAAATTCCGTTTGAACATTTTTTGATCATTCCTGCACGCACCAATAAATTACTTGATACGCTATCTTCATCTTTCGCATTTTCTCTTAATGTATAAAAGAAACTCTGACTTAATTTCATCTTTACTTACCTCTTCCACTTATCTTATCTTACGAATCATCGCATCTTTTTCAATAGGCCCAGACCACTTCGTATGTACGATCTGCATTGGCTTATTACATACTTCTAATACATTCTTGTCACTATCATACACATCATCTACATGTACAATTGTACTTGGAATGTGAGGACCAAATATTTCTAAATCCTGATTGGGCATAAAATGATTTTTCACCTGCAAAGTCGCCATCTGGCTTGCCTTGTCATAATCCTGCACAATGGCTACATATTCCTGTGTTACCGTTTCATCATGATCTTGATACAACTGCACCTTATATCCAGGAAGACCATTATAGAAGCCCGGCCCAGTCGGTCGATTTTCTGCCTTTGCGATTTCTTTTTTTACACGCTCAATGATTTCAACATCCGCATGACCATGCTCATAAATATAATCAATCAACATACGATAGCTAGAAACAACCGTAGCTAAATAATAAGCACTTTTCATTCGTCCTTCAATTTTCAAAGATGCTACACCCATATGGATGAAATCCTCAATATAATCTACTGCTTGTAAATCTTTTGAAGACATGGAGAATAAATTTGTCGGATTGCTTAATTCTGTTTCACCATCCATCAAATGATATTTCCAACGACAACTTTGTGCACATCCACCACGATTTGCATCACGAAGAGTCATATGATTACTCAATACACAACGTCCTGAAAATGAAATACACATACCTCCATGAATAAAGACTTCAATTGGCAATATATTCTCTTCACAAATTGAACGAATATCCTCCATTTGACATTCTCTAGCCAGTACGACACGGTCCATGCCCTTTTCTTTCCAGAATCTTGCAGCACTTGAATTTGTAGAAGAATGCTGTGTAGATACATGCACTTCAAACTTGCATCCAAGCTTTTTAGCCAACATCATAATCGATGGACTTGCCACAATAATCGCATGTACACCAATCGAATCCAACGTTTTTAAATAATCTTCGATTCCATCAAGATCCGATTCATGTGGAAGCATATTCACAGTTACATGCACATGACTATTATGTGCATTCGCAAACTGCACTAATTCCGCAATTTCATCAATGGAAAAATTACTAGCACGCGAACGCAAGCTAAACTGTTTTCCACCAATATATACGGCATCCGCACCATATAAAATCGCAATCTTCGCTTTTTCTAAATTTCCAGCAGGAGCCAATAATTCAATTTTATTCATTTACTTGCTCCTCCTTTTTCTTAATTGTCTCTTCCAAATACCAACGATTACTTGATTCATCATCCGTAATTTTAATGCCTTGTAAAGCCAAATCATATAAACCTAAGATTTCAACTGTCCAATCATCATCAAAGAACAAAGAATCAATACGGAAACGATGCATTCCTACATCTGTAA
Organism: uncultured Holdemanella sp.; assembly: GCF_958348295.1. Classification (NCBI taxonomy): domain Bacteria; kingdom Bacillati; phylum Bacillota; class Erysipelotrichia; order Erysipelotrichales; family Erysipelotrichaceae; genus Holdemanella; species uncultured Holdemanella sp. Next base: position 8,809 of record NZ_CATVYQ010000001.1, on the reverse strand, counting down.
AATCCCACATTTCCTGCAATGAATTGATTGGCATTTCACTAAAGATATGCGTACCCGTTTCATCTTGTACAATTGGCATACGCTCTTGTCTAGTTTGTTCAATCAAATCATAATGACATGGTAATGAACATACCGGTTGATTCACAGCCTCTAAATAGTTTGTTACCAAAGGCCTTCTCGAATATAGAATTGAGAAATACCCATGCACTAAGATTTCAATACCCGGATTGTGCTTTCCAATACTTACCACTTCTTCAAGACTCAATTCATGTGCTAAAGATACAGACTGAATACCTAAAGACATATAAAAATCAACGTCTGCACTTGAAGCTACTAGTGTTTCCGGTTGATAAATCAATTTGGATTCAATACCCAATTGTTTCGCCTCGAAATATAGTCCTTCATCCGCATAATAAATACCATCTACATCTAGTTCTTTAAAAATCGAAAAGTATTCACGAACACCATAAAGATCACTATCCATACATAATCTTAAAAAGTTGATATATAATTTTAGGCCAAGCTTTTTACACTTCTTCTTCCAAAGCTGTAAATCCTCTTTTTTTACCGTAATACTTGACCGAATTGAATAATGTTCAACACCAATGATTACGGCATCTGCCTTAGCCCTTTTTAATTTTTCTAATGAATCAATAGAATGAATTGTTGTTATAAACATAATTACTCCTTATCAAAACATACATAGTTATTTTACCACAAATGTGATTCTATGCCTACTTAACCTCCTATTTAAATCAGACATAGTTTCATGTATACTTTAAATGTGAACAAACAAACATTAACTGAAAGATTTGAAGATTATACTGAAGACACCAAACAAGAAGAAATATGGTCAGATGAAATCATTGGAGAAGAAGAATTGTAGAAAAAAGAATGCCATTATGACATTCTTAACTAGGCTAGTTCAATCTAGTCTTTTTTAATGAATTCAACCAATTCTTTAGCCGAATATACGACATGATCTGCCAAAGGACCACTTGCCTGATGATGACGATTAAAATGAATCGTCTTCATGCCTGCATTTTTTGCAACTTGCATATCATTGATATAGTTATCCCCCACATAATACCATTCATGAATATCTTCCTGCATCGCTTCCATACACTTTTTAAATGCATTCACATCCGGTTTTGCGACCCCAAGCCGTCCACTTGTAAATACATTTTCTGGTTTAAAATAATCAAAGACATGAAGTACTTCTAATTTCATTCTTTGATGCGTATCCTCTCCATTTGTCAAAATCGCAAGTTCATCTTCACAATGCGAGAAATAATCAATCAATGGTGCATCCATTTCAATATGATGCTGATAATATTTATAGCGAGACTGAAACTCTACAGATTTTGAGTGAGAAAATTCAATATCATACTTTTCACAAGCTTTTTCAATACGATAAACACCAGATTCATCAATTGTGATCTTTCCTTTTTGAAGATCATCAAAAATCATGTCACCAAACTTACGATAATCTGCATAAAATTGATTCATATCCACATCTACACTAGGAAGAAATTCTTCCATGCATTTGCGAAATGGCCAAGATAAATCATAAAGTGTATCATCACAATCAAACATTAATTTCTTCATATAATCACCAGATGAAATATAACATAAAAGTGAAGATTCGACTACTGAATCTTCACTTGATTTAAACACTTACGAACATGACCCGACTGTCCAGTCACCTCTTCATTTTCAATTAAAGATAAGTGCACAGCTTCTTTACAAGATTCAATCGCTGCATCAAATACAACATTGATCTTATTATCATTGATTTGTGTTAAAGAATGAATTTCTTCAGATCCATAACGATTTGCGGTACTAAACGCAATCGCAATATCTCCTGAACCATTACCCATATGTGATCCTGTAAGTGCTAAACCTACTGGCATACGATTACAAACTCTATGAAGTTGACGATCACTTAATGGAGCATCCGTCGCAATAATCATCATAATCGAACCTTTTTCTTGTTCTAAAGGCAATTGATTCCCCTCTACTTTATCTAACAAATATTGTTCTCTTAAACCAAAATTAGAGAGTACAAGTACACCTAGAGTATATGTATTTCCATCAATCTCAAAGACTCTTGAGCTTGATCCAATACCACCTGACATTTCAAAACAAGACATGCCTCGACCTGCTCCAACACTGCCAAGTTCAAACTCTTTTTTACAATCAGCATACGCATCTAAGACATCTTCTTTAGTAACAACACAATCACGAATCGCATTTAAATAACCATCGTTACATTCTCCAACGACAACATTAACACTGGTTAAGTCCTCATTTTCTTTGACCATGATATCCACTAAGGCTTGTTGAACAACCCCCACATTTAATGTGTTTGTCAAACAAATATAGCTTTCCAAAGTCCCCAACTCCATAATTTGTGGAAGTCCAGTTGTCTTTCCAAAACCATTTAGGATACTACAACCACAAGCTAACTTTTGATGAAATACATCTTCAGCCGTACGAATAAATGTTACACCTGTTTGATGAGAACCAGAAGAAATTGTTTTATGTCCTACAAGTACACCTTCTACATCTGTTATTCGATTTAATTTTCCTTTTTCCATAATTAAACACCTCTGAAAACTATTATAGTAAAATTTTAAAAATTTTCACAAAAAAAGAAGCCGAAATCAATCAGCTTCTTTATTCATTTCTTACTTGTAAAGCTCAACTAAACGTTGTAAGTGTTCGTAACGTTCTTTAGCTACTTCTTCTGACTTAGCAAATAATTTTTCTGCTCTTTCAGGGAATGGTTTAACTAAACGAGTGTAACGAGATTCGTTGTGTAAGAAGTCTTGGTAAGTTCCATCTCCTTCTTTAGAAGTTAATGTGAATGGGTTCTTTCCTGCTTCTTTCTTAGCTGGATCAAATGAGAATAAGTTCCAGTATCCAGATTTAACAGCTTTCTTCATTTCATCTTGACAGTGGTTCATTCCACCCTTAGCAATACCGTGTAATTCACATGGTGCATAACCGATGATTAAAGATGGTCCTGGATAAGCTTCTGCTTCAGCAATACATTTAACTGCTTGTGCAGGGTTAGCTCCAAGAGCGATTTGTGCTACATAAACGTATCCGTAGCTCATTGCGATTTCTGCTAAAGATTTTTTCTTCATTTCTTTACCAGCTGCAGCGAACTGACAAACTTCACCGATGTTAGATGCTTTAGAAGCCTGTCCACCAGTGTTTGAATACATTTCTGTATCGAATACCATAACGTTTACGTTTTCACCTGATGCAAGAACGTGGTCTAATCCACCGAATCCGATATCATAAGCCCATCCGTCTCCACCGAAGATCCAAACAGATTTCTTAGCTAAGTATTCTTTCTTGTCTAATACAGCTTTAGCATCTGGGCATCCAGCTTCAGCAGCTTTTTCTACTTCTACCAATAATGCCTTAGTTGCTTCTGTGTTAGTACGAGTATTTTCTTTAGTTTCCATGAATTTTTCGAATGCAGCCTTGAATTCAGGAGTTGCTTTTTCGCTTTCATTCATAGCACCTAATTTTTCGATAGCTTGTTCACGTAATACTTTTTGTCCTAATTGCATACCGAATCCGTGTTCAGCATTGTCTTCGAACAATGAGTTAGCCCATGCTGGTCCTTGTAAGCTATCTTTGTTTACTGTATATGGAGATACAGATGCTGGACCACCCCAGATTGAAGAACATCCAGTCGCATTAGATACATACATGTGTTCACCGAATAATTGAGTAATTAAACGAGCATATGATGTTTCAGCACATCCAGCACATGAACCTGAGAACTCTAACAATGGTTGGTTGTATTGAGAACCCTTAACTGTGTCATCAGCGAATCCAGAATCTTTCTTAGAAACGTTAGCTACTAAGTAATCAAATACTGGTTGTTGTTCAGCTTGAGATTCTTGAGGTACCATCTTAATAGCTTGAGTTGGACATACAGTGATACATTCACCACATCCCATACAATCTAATGGAGATACACTCATTGTATATTTAAATTCTGTAGCTTTTGGTTTAACATCAGCTAATTTGATATGTGCAGGAGCAGCTTTAACTTCTTCTTCGCTCAATAAGAATGGACGAATAGTAGCGTGAGAACATACGAATGCACATTGGTTACATTGAATACATTTTTCAGCATCCCATTCAGGAACTGTAACAGCTGTACCACGTTTTTCGTAAGCACTAGCACCAGTTTCCCATTGACCATCGATGTTTCCAGTAAATGCAGATACAGGTAATGAATCTCCATCCATTTTGTTAACTGGTTCCATGATGTCTTTAACCATCTTAACTGTTGCAGGACGTCCTGATAATTCAGGTTTTGGTGCATCAGCTTCTGGGTTAGCCCAAGATGCAGGGATTTCAACTTTGTGAGTTGCACCTACACCAGCATCGATAGCTTTGTAGTTCATTTCTACAACTGCATCACCCTTCTTAGAGTAAGATTTCTTAGCAGCTGCTTTCATGTAATCTACGGCTTCATCAATTGGCATAATGTTAGCTAATTTGAAGAATGCTGATTGTAAGATTGTGTTTGTACGTTTACCCATACCGATTTCGATAGCTTTATCGATGGCATTGATTGTGTACAATTGAATATTGTTGTCTGCAATATATTTTTTAGATTCAGCAGGCATGTGTTTGTCTAATTCTTCGTCTGACCATTGGCAGTTGATCATGAATACACCACCAGGTTTAACGTCTTGAACCATCTTGTATCCATTTACTACATATGAAGGGTTGTGACAAGCTACAAAGTCAGCTTGGTTAATGTAGTATGGGCTACGGATTGGCTTGTCTCCAAAACGCAAGTGAGAAATTGTGATACCACCTGTTTTCTTAGAGTCATATTGGAAGTAAGCCTGAATGTATTTGTCAGTGTGGTCACCGATGATCTTAGTAGAGTTCTTGTTAGCACCTACAGTACCATCTCCTCCAAGACCCCAGAATTTACATTCAACAGTTCCTGGAGTTGAAGTGTTAGGAGCTGGTTTAACTTCTGGCAATGATAAGTTTGTAACGTCATCCACGATACCAATTGTAAAACGAGGTTTTGGTTCGTCTTTTAACAATTCTGTGTAAACAGCGAATACACTTGAAGGTGGAGTATCCTTAGATCCTAAACCATAACGTCCACCGCAAAGAGTGATGTCATTTAATCCTGCTTCACGAAGTGTTGTAGCTACATCTAAGTATAATGGGTCTGCTAGAGCACCTGGTTCTTTAGTACGGTCAAGTACTGCAACTTTCTTAGCTGTCTTAGGAAGAACTTTTAATAAGTGTTTGCTTGACCAAGGACGATATAAACGAACCTTAACTAAACCAACTTTTTCTCCTTTTGCAGTTAAGTAGTCGATAACTTCTTCAGCAACATCATTGATAGAACCCATAGCGATGATTACACGATCAGCTTCAGGATCTCCATAGTAGTTGAACAAGTCATAGTTTGTTCCTAATTTTTCGTTGATTTTACCCATGTATTTTTCAACTACAGCAGGTAATTCATCATATGCAGTGTTACATGCTTCACGGTGTTGGAAGAAAATATCTCCATTTTCGTGAGAACCACGCATAGTTGGACGTTCTGGATTTAAAGCGTGTTTACGGAATTCCTCAACTGCTTCCATTGGACACATTTCTTTTAAATCTTCGTAGTCCCATTTTTCAATTTTTTGAATTTCGTGAGAAGTACGGAATCCATCAAAGAAGTTAATGAATGGTACTTTACCTTCTAAAGCAGCTAAGTGAGCTACTGGAGATAAGTCCATAACTTCCTGAGGGTTAGTTTCACATAACATTGCGAAACCTGTTTGACGACAAGCATAAACGTCTGAGTGATCACCAAAGATATTCAATGCATGAGTTGCAACTGTACGTGCAGAAACATCGAATACACAAGGTAATTGTTCAGCAGCAATCTTGTACATGTTTGGAATCATCAATAATAAACCTTGAGATGCAGTGAAAGTATTAGTCAATGCACCAGCAGCTAATGATCCATGAACTGCACCAGCAGCACCTGCTTCTGATTGTAATTCACTTACAACTACTTGATTTCCAAAAATATTTTTTTGTCCAGCTGCAGACCATTGGTCAATAGAGTCTGCCATTGGACTAGATGGTGTAATAGGGTAAATTGCAGCAACGTCTGTAAAAGCATACGCAACGTGAGCCGCAGCCGTATTTCCATCCATAGACTGTTTTGCTCTAGGCATTTAAAATTTCCTCCTTTATAGATATTCAATACCATAGTTTATTATACGAGCTTCATGTCAAATTTTAAAGATTAAATTCACTATAGAGGTTAGTCACATCTAATTTGTAAGCGTATAAAAAAGAGACGTAAACACTTGCTTACATCTCTATTTTCATCATTATTCTTTACCTAATAATTTGAACATGTTCTTTTTATAAACTTCAACACCAGGCTGGTTGAATGGATTTGAATCATTCATCAATGTAGTCATTGCAACAGCCTTGAAGAAGAACATACACATATTACCAAAGTCATAAGAAGTCATGCCTGGCATAGTTAATAAGATATTAGGTACTCCACCAGTTTCTTCATGAGCCTGTAAAGTTCCTTTAGCAGCCATCTTATTAGCCCAGTCAACACTCTTACCAGCTAAATAGTTCATTCCATCTTCGTTTGCTTCATCATTAGGGAATGTTAAGTCAATCATTGGTGTTTCAACATATAAGTTTGTTTCAAACAATACTTTCTTACCTTCCTGAACAAATTGTCCTAAAGAGTGTAAGTCTGTTGAGAAGCATACTGAATCCGGTAAAATACCCTTTCCATCTTTTCCTTCACTTTCTCCAAACAATTGTTTCCACCATTCTGCAACCATCTGCATTTGAGGTTCATAGTTTACTAATAATTCAACATCATATCCTTGATTTTGAAGAATACGACGAGCTACTGCATATTGGTAAGCAGGGTTCTTTTCAAGATCTGCATCTCCATATTCACCCATACCATCATGTAAACCTTTCATCAAAGCATCGATATCAATTCCAGCTACTGCAATTGGCAATAATCCAACTGGTGTAATTACCGAGAAACGACCACCAATATCATCAGGAATTACGAATGTTTCATATCCTTCTTTATCAGCTAAAGCTTTCAATGTTCCTCTAGCCTTGTCTGTAGTGGCAATAATACGATTCTTCGCATCTTCACCATATTTTTCTTCCATAAATTGTTTCAAGATACGGAAAGCCAATGCTGTTTCAGTTGTAGTTCCAGATTTAGAAATAACATTTACAGTAACTTCCTTATCTTTTATATAGTTCATAACTTGTGAAATATAAGTAGATGAGAAAGTGTTTCCCATATAGATGATTTCAGGTTTGTTGTCACCGTATAAACCATTCATCATTTCAATGGCAGCACGAGCACCTAAATAAGATCCTCCAATACCACATACAACGAATACTTCTGTGTTTTCACGTACTTTAGCTGCGACTTCTTTAATACGTTTGAATTCTTCTTTGTCGTAGTTATTAGCCCAGTTAAGCCAACCAATAAAGTCATTTCCTTTGCATGTGCCATTTTGTAAAGCTTCATCAATTGCGCGAACTTGATCTTGATAAGCCTTTACATCTTCTTTTAAGAAAGCATGATTTAAATCTAACGTAATCATATTTATTTTCCCTCCATAGCTATCCTAAGGATGATTATACCACGAATTAACAATGTGTGATATAATGTTTTTTGTTAGGAGTGAGAGTTTATGATACCATCGTCCTTATATCCACTTGTTACTGCACTTTTAAGCAATGTGCTTGCACAAGTAGGAAAAACGGTCGTATATTATTATAGAACTGGCAAATGGGACTTACACTGGGTCATCGCAAGTGGCGGCTTTCCAAGCAGTCACTCATCAACCGTAACGGCCCTTTCCCTTTCCATAGGAATTCAGGAAGGCTTTGATTCAGCCATATTTGCCGTAACCACAATTTTTTCCTTTATTGTCATGTACGATGCATGTCACGTTCGTTATTATTCTGGTAAAAATATTGAATTAACGCAACAGTTAGTCAAAGATTTACGTGAAATGACAGGACTTCGTTTTGATGATCCAATCTATCAAGAAAAATTAAAGAACGTTCTTGGTCATAAATTTGTTGAAGTCATTGGAGGATTTGTGGTAGGACTTCTTGTCCCATTGATTTTATGTCCACTATTTTTATAAGTTAGGAGTGTTATTTTATGGATACTGTAGTAGATAGTAAAGCCGTTAATGATTGTTTAGATAAGATTCGTCCATATATCCAACATGACGGAGGCGACATTGAACTATTAGGAGTTGATGAATTCAATGTCGTATATGTATCTTTCAAAGGTGCATGCCAAGGATGCATGATGGCCTCTGAAGATTTCTCAGGTGGAATCAAAGAATTATTGCTTGAAGAAGTACCAAACATCCGTGATGTAGTACTTGTAGGTTAAGATATCGAAAGATATCTTTTTATTTTTTAGGAGTTTTGATTATGTACACCAAAGAACAATTAAAAAGATTATTAATTCCATTGATGTTCGAACAAGTTTTAACCGCATTAATGGGATCTGTCGACACCATTATGGTTACCAATATAGGTTCGGCCGCCATTTCCGCTGTTTCCCCAATGTCATTAAGTTAAGACAATTCTTAAATTTATGAGTCTTACCTATAAATAGGTAGGGCTCTTTTTTTGTGCAAGAAGTGTAAAAAACACTTGACAAGTCAAAAAGCGGAATTTTAAACATAATCCGAAGGAATTATAGAGGAGGATTTTTACC